>JAXDCR010000083.1:0-7374 GCA_034677845.1 Bacteroidales bacterium
CATGGTGGCTTTCGATGATGGTGGCGTTAAAATCAGCAGGTGTGTGCAGGCCATAGCTGTAAATGTCAGCCTTTGTATTCTGCGTCATAACCTTGCCGTTGGGATCATCGGTGTTGACAAGGGCAAAGCTGCCCTCCGGAAGCGCATCAAAAAATGATTTTTTGGCTTTAATATAATTGTCGAAGCTTTTATGGTAATCAAGGTGATCGTGTGTGATGTTCGAAAAGACACCACCCGCAAATGTCAGTCCCGCTATCCTCTGCTGAACGATTGCATGTGAGCTTACCTCCATGAATGCATAAAGGCAGCCTTCATCTGCCATTTCACGCATGACCCTGTTCAGCTGCAGTGGATCAGGTGTTGTATGGGTGGCTTCTGTCATGCGGTTTCCCACGTAATTGCATATTGTCGTGAAACACCCTGATTTCAGTCCCATTCCATTGAACAGATGATGGAGAAAGGTGGTTGTGGAAGTCTTGCCGTTGGTGCCTGTGATGCCCACCAGCCGGAGACAGGATGACGGATTGCCATAGAAGTCGGATGCCATGAATCCGAGAGCCCTTGACGAATCATCGACAAGTATGGAAGTACAGGACCTTTCCGTATGATACGCGGGATTGTCAACCACCACTGCCGCCGCTCCTCTCTCTTCAGCCTGGTCGGCGTAATGATGGCCGTCGGTCTGGTTTCCGGCCACTGCCACGAACACGTCGCCGGGCATGGTTTTTCTTGAGTCAAAGCTAATTCCAGCCACGGGAATGGTGGTGGATCCTTTGATATCCAGCAGGCGGACTTTGGTGAGTATGTCTTTCAATGCAGGCATTCTTCTAAATAAAACTCATGTCCAATATGATCTGGTCTCCCTTCCGGGCACGGTTCCCGGGGGGAATCGACTGACTGCGGACGCTGCCGTATCCCCTCATTTTAACCCGGAGGCCTGCTTTCTCACACAGGTATATGGCATCTCTGGCTCCCATGCTTACCACATTGGGCACCAGTCCCTCTATCAGCTGTCTTTCCTCCAGCGCGATGGCGTCTTCCTTTTTTTCGGTGTTCACCCAGTCGGCATGTACGTTCTTGTTGGCCACCGGCACGTCAAGTTCAGACAACACCTTCCTGAGGGCATCGCGGTTGCCGTCCTTGGAGTACGGGAAATCTGCAACACCCTGCTTCTGTTCGCGAACGGCCAGGTGCATGTTTGTGGTAGTGGCATATACTTTCCGGGCGATCTCAAGGAATACGGGACCCGCCACCATATTTCCGTAATAAACATCCCTGGACGGTGAGTTCACCACGACAATGCAGGAATACAGAGGCTTGTCGGCCGGAAAGTATCCGACAAAAGATGCCTGGTAACTTACCTCCGAATCTGATTTATAGCCGTATTCTTTGTTATAGATCTGATTGGTGCCTGTCTTCCCTGCGATGGCAATCTGGTCATTTTTAAGGTTTTTGGCTGTTCCGTTTTCAACGACGCCTTCCAGCATGCGTCGGACTTTCCTGAGGGTTGACCGGGAGCAGACAGATGATTCGAGGACTTCGGTTTCAAAACGTTTCACCACCTTGCCATGGTATCTCAGTTCCTTTACGAACATGGGTTTTACCATTCTGCCGTCGTTTGCGATTGCGTTATAGAATGCCAGCGTTTGCAGCGGGGTCAGGCGCACCTCATAGCCATGTGACATCATGGCAAGTGAAATGCCTGACCAGTACCTGTCATCCGGGTATTTGATCTCGGGCTGGCCTTCACCCAGGATGTCTATGTTAAGTTTCTCATTGAGCCTCATGCTGTACAAGCGGTCGATAAAATGTTTTTCATTATCCTTGTATGCCTTTGTTATTATTTTTGCCATCCCCACGTTGGAAGAATATTCAAATACCTGTTGCACGGTTATTTTTCCATAGCCGCCACGTTTGTATTCCGTATCGCGGATGATCTTGTCGTAAATCTCAAAGGTGCCGTCGCCCGTGTCAATTGTATCTTCAAGGTCAACCAGTCCGTCTTCGAGCGCGGCCATGAGCACAGGCAGTTTAAATGTCGAGCCGGGTTCCGTACTTTCGCCTATGGCATAGTTTTGTTGTTCGAGGTAGTTACCCTGTTCATTCCTTCCCAGGTTAACCATTGCCTTGACCTCTCCGGTGCTGACTTCCATCAGTACCACCGTGCCGTGATGCGCATCCTGTGAGACCAGCTGTTGCAGCAGGGCTTTGTGGGCCACATCCTGGAGGTTAACGTCAAGGGTTGTGATGACGTCCTGTCCCTCACGGGGTTCAATTTCGTTACGGTCGTTCATCGGCATCCATACATTGCCGGAAAGCCGCTGCATGAGCCTCAATCCCTCCACACCTGCCAGCTGATCGTTGTAAGCCCCTTCTATGCCGACGACAGTGCCTTCGGGGTCCTCGGAAACATAGCCGATCAGTCTTCCGGCAAGATTCTGATGGGGCCTTACCCGTCTGTTCTCCTGCATGTAAATAAGACCCCCTTTATACCGTCCAAGCCTGAAAATGGGAAAGTTTTTCAACGCTTTAAGCTGCACATAGTTAACCCCGCTTTTAACAAGGTAATACCGGTTCCCTGATTTCCTGGCCTGCACCAGTTCACTCTTGTAGGTTGCAGCGGATTTGTCTCCGAAAAGCCGTGACAGGCAAATGGCCAGGGAATCCACACCCTGGTTGAAGGTTCGGTCAGTCAGATTGCTGCATTTAGCATCAAAGCGGATTTCGTAATACGGTACCGAACTTGCCAGCAGCCTTCCGTCGGCAGCATAGATGCTTCCGCGGTCTGCCGGGATTGTCATTGTCTTGACAGCAAACTCACCGGCTTCGGATTGCCATTTGTCTTTTTCAAATACCTGCAGGTAGAGAATCTTGCCCAGGATGGCGAGACCCATTATCAGAAAGACCACATACACGACTGCCACACGCCATAATATGTCTTTTTTGATCTCTGCCATGGTTCTATCTTCTGATGAGCTTTTTCGGGGGTACGACTGACTCCTTGAGGCCAAGGTTCCTTGATTCCACGAGGGCTGCCACTTCCGACGGCCTGCTTATGTTCATCAGTTCTGATGCGGTCGTGATCTGTTCCGCCCGCAGGTTATTTACTTCTGTCTTCAGGTCGGTTATCTGCCTGGTCATTTTTTCGGCATGAAAACGGTTGCCTATGTATATTATCCCAAGAAAGGTGAGAAAAATCACATAAGGCAGCTGCCTGATCACATTCTCACGTACCAGGATGGTGCCATCGATGATTTCTTTGATGCGGATTTTCCTTTTCCGTTGAGCGGGTTCGGCAGCCTGATCAGCCTGCGATTCAGGATCCCTGCTCATCTCGTGCCGGAGGTTCCCGACCTCTGTAAAATCATAATGGATGTCTTCGCGATACATGGCATTCAGTTTTTTATGGCGATTCTCAATTTGGCACTGCCGGCCCTGGGATTGCGGGCCAGTTCTTCCTTCCCTGCCATGACAGGCTTCCGGGTGACAAGTGTAAAGGGGTTGTCGGTGTTGCCGTACAGATCTTTTTTCCGGATTCCCTCTGTGTTCCCGGACCGGAAAAAATTCTTCACCAGCCTGTCTTCCAGTGAATGGTAACTGATGACAACCATCCTGCCGCCCTTTCTGAGGATGTCATAGGAGGCGGTAAGAAAGGCCTTAAGGTTATCCAGTTCATGGTTCACCTCGATGCGGATGGCCTGAAACAGCCGGGACAGGAACTGGTTTTCACGCTGTGCCGGTATGATTTTTTCGATTGTGGTGATAAGCTGACGGCTGGTTGCTATCCGTTGTCTTTCCCGGCCGGCGGCTATTGTCAGGGCAAGCTTCCGCGCCTCCCTGAATTCGCCGAATTCCCTGAATATGGCCGTCAGTCTGCCGGGTTCGTATTCATTGATGATTTTTTCCGCAGTAAGAATGCTGTCTCGGTTCATCCTCATGTCAAGAGGTGCATCCGATTGGTAGGTGAAGCCTCTTTCTGCCGTATCAATGTGATGGGACGAAACGCCCAAATCAGCTATAATGCCATCGACCTCTTGCACACCCTCAAATCTGAGGTAGTTGGCAATGTACCTGAAATTTCCCAGTATGAAGCGGAACCTTTCATCTTCGGGCAGATGAGCTCTTACCGCGCTGTCCTGGTCAAAAGCATAGAGTCTGCCATTGCCAAGTCTCCTGAGGATTTCAGCGGAGTGGCCTCCGCCTCCGAATGTGACATCGGCATATACACCTCCCCGCTTCACGTTCAGCCCTTCCACGCTCTCCTTTAACAAGACGGGTATATGGTACATTTGCATAGTGGTGCATCTTTTTGTCCAGTGTCATTCAATCGGCCGGTTTACCCCGGTTGTCCTTCAGGTTTCCCATTATCTTTTCTGCCAGGGATGCAAAATTCTCATCACCGGTTATCAGAGCATCATAGGCGGATTTAGCCCAAAGCTCAATTTTACCGAACTGGCCTGCCATCACAATTTCGCGGTCTGCCCCGATCTCATCAAGAAGGCGTTTGGGTATCAATAAACGGTTGCTGGCATCCAGGGTCAGTTCGGCGGTACCTTTAAAGAATCCTCGCAGGAAAGCGTTGTGTTCACGATTATACGGGTTCGTATTGTTCCTCAGTATTTCATTCTGCCTTTCCCACTCGTCCATCGGGTAAAGCACCAGGCATCTTTCAAAAATGTCCTTCTTGATGACGAACCTTTCCTGCATGCCATGTGCCATTTGCTTGATGAAGGCGGAAGGCAGCAATACGCGTCCTTTGTCATCCAGTCTGCATGTGTGGTCTCCGATGAAAGTGATCATGAAACAGTTGATTTCTATGACATGTAAAAATAATAAATATATTCCCACATTATACCACTTATACCCATTTTTTCCCACATTGTTGATAACTTTTTGCACCTGTCATGTCTGGCCCGATATTTCTGTAATTTTTTGAGGGACTAAAAAACAAAGGTTAAAAAATACTATTTTTAACTTTTTGCTGTGGAAATGAATGACTCAGCCGAGAGCGGACTATTGAAACCAGTTGACATCAGACAGGTTTTCCGGGCGAAGAATCCCCGCCTGGCCCGGATGATTCCTGGTTTTGTGTACCGGTATCTGGAACGGATTGTTCACCAGAAGGATATTAACGCCTTTCTTTCCGTGCACGGACATAAAACAGGACTGGATTTTGTGCATGCGGCGATAGAGGATTTCAACGTTTCACTGCAGGTAAACGGTGAAGAAAACCTGGAACGGAACGGCAGGTTCATTTTTGCCTGCAACCATCCCTGGGGCGGATTTGACGGCATGCTGCTGATGGATGTTTTGGCCAGGCATTACAGCGATTTCAGGGTTCTGGTCAACGATATCCTGATGTATATTGCAAACCTGCATGGGCTGTTCATTCCCATCAACAAACATGGTAAACAGGATCCGGAGGCGGCACGGGTACTTCATGAGACCTATCTGTCAAATGTACAGATAGTAACCTTTCCGTCAGGATTTGTATCGCGTTATATCGGCGGCCGGGTGATGGACATGGTGTGGAAGAAGAACTTCATTTCCAAGGCGGTACAGTACAGGCGTGACATTATTCCGGTATTTTTTGACGGGCGGAATTCAAGGTTCTTCTATGCGCTGTACCTTATCAGGAAATTCCTTGGCATCAAGACAAATCTTGAAATGCTTTACCTGGTTGATGAGACATACAGACACAGGAACAAAAACCTGGCTGTAACCTTTGGCCGCCCTATACCCTATACCACGTTTGACAGGTCAAAGTCGCCCATGCAGTGGGCCAAATGGGTTAAGGAACAAGTTTATGCCCTTGGCGGGATCACCGATATACCTGTCTGAACCTCCACTGTCATTGCAGCCAGTAAATTGAAGTTGCTTTTTGCCCTGGTTAAAGCAATTATTATTAACTTTAATGAAGGAAGTTAAAATCAATCCGACATGAAAAAAATACATACCATTATTCTGCTGCTGGTTTTACCGGCTGCCATCCTCCGGGCCCAGAAACCCATCGGTGTTTTTGAGGAAAACCTTACCATTGCGGGCAGCGCACATCCGGGCATAACGGTTACGATACCAGAGGTCGGTGCCGAGATGGTTCAGGAAAACTGGCTCAAGACAATCCAGACCGGAACAAAATCAAAGGCTGTTTTCGAGAACGGGGAGTGGACCCTTTTCGGGGCCAATATAAAATCAATCTCCGAGACGCCCATAAACATCTACAGCAGGATTATTGACCAGGATTCCGTGGTGCGGGTCATGGCCTCCTTTGAGCTGAAAAAGGATGTTTACGTTGAAAAGAATGTCACGGAAGCAGAACTGGTTCAGGCAAAAAGCTTTATGAAACAGTTCGCCAAGGATCAGTATCTGGCCTATGCCAATGCAGAGCTCCAGGCGGAGGAGAAGAAGCTCATTGAGATTGAAAAAGAGCTCAGGTCTTTCCAGCGTGAGGAATCGGGTTTGGAAAGGAACATCCGTAAAAGTGAGAATACAATCAAGTCGGAAAATGAAAAGATTGCAGCCATGAATGCTGAACTGGCAACGGTTTCGGCAGAACTGGTGACCCAGAATGAACAGCTTGGCCTACTCCCTGAAGGAGAAGCAAGGGATGAAATGCTAAAGACGATCAGGGGTCTTGAAAAACAGCAGAAAAAGCTGATGAATAGCATTGAGGCATCGGGGAAAAAGATAAACAAGGCCAATTCGGCAATCGTTGATTCCAATGCCAGAATACCGCAGCAGGAATCACTGCAGAACTCTGCCAGAGACAGGATAGCTGCTCAGGAGGCCGTCGTCAGAAGGTACGAGGACAAAGTCAAAGTAATAAAAGCATACTGATGCTGTCTTTGCAGGCAGTTCAATCATTGCAATACCAGTCACCGGCATAGCCACCGGCATGCCGGATCAATTTCGTGCCGGCTGCAACGGAAATATTTATCTTGCAGCAGTCTTGCCGGGGTTATTTTCTCAGCAGTCCCTTCAGGGTTCCCAGTATGCCCCCTGCGGAAGCTGGTTTCGCCGCCCCGCCTCCGATCAGCGAACCCAGAATGCCGTCGAGGGTGAAGCTGTTGTCGTCCGGATCGTTTGTCTTGTGCACCAGCTTGCTCAGTACAACAGGCAACAGCATGCTTACAATGCCGGCTGCCGCCCCCTTGTTCAGACCGAATTTTTTCATCAGGTCACCTGACACGGAATTGGAAAGCTGGTTGAAAAGGGGATTGGAGGTGACCTGCTTTTCATCTTTCAGAAGCTGTTTCACCGTCTCGGCACCTCCTTTGCTCACCGCATTTTTGAGCCCGTTAAAGATTGCCTGGGTGGCAGCTTCGATGGCGGCGTTGTTTTTCTCGTTCGGGATGGCTTTGTTGTTGATGATGG
>JAXDCR010000084.1:0-4470 GCA_034677845.1 Bacteroidales bacterium
ATGATGGCGCAGTATGAACTGCTGCGGCAGAAGCTCGGGGAGCCGGGTGTGTCTGAAAGGATCGCCGGCCGGATCATGGAACTTCTCAGGAACTGATCAGAAATAAAAGAGGCAGCCATAAGGCTGCCTGCGCGTGGTCAAACTGGGATCGGATCAAAGATTCCTGATGATGAGTCAGGTGAGATTTCTTTATTCCACACTTTCCATGTAAGCGATCATATCCAGCAGCTTGCTCGAATAGCCCAGCTCATTATCATACCAGGATACGACCTTTACGAAGTTCGGGTTCAGCATGATGCCTGCCTTTGCATCAAAAATGGAGGTCCTTGCATCGCCGATGAAGTCACTGGATACCACATCGTCTTCCGTATAGCCGAGAACACCCTTCAGTTCGCCTTCGGAAGCCTTTTTCATGGCAGCTTTTATGGCTTCATAATCGGTCGCTTTTTCAAGACGGCAGGTCAGGTCCACCACCGATACGTTCAGGGTGGGAACCCGGAAAGCCATTCCGGTCAGCTTGCCCTTCAGCTCGGGGATAACCTTGGTGACAGCTTTTGCGGCGCCGGTGGAAGAGGGGATGATGTTACCGGCAGCGGCACGTCCGCCTCTCCAGTCCTTTGCGGAGATGCCGTCAACTGTTTTCTGCGTGGCAGTGGTGGCGTGCACAGTCGTCATCAGTCCCTCCACTATCCCGAAATTGTCATGCAGCACCTTGGTGATGGGAGCCAGACAGTTTGTCGTGCAGGAGGCACAGGAAACCATTTCGAGTTCTTTCTTGTAGCTCTTGTGGTTGACACCGTATACGAACATAGGGGTATCATCCTTTGAAGGAGCCGACATGACAACATGTTTGGCGCCTGCCAGGATATGTCCCTTTGCTTTTTCCTTGTCCAGAAAGAGTCCTGTCGACTCGATCACGTATTCAACATTGACATCCTTCCATTTCAGGTTGGCAGGGTCCTTTTCCGCTGTCACCCGGATGGTTTTGCCATTGACGACAAGGTGGCCGTCCTTTACAGATACCGTGCCCTTGAATTGTCCGTGAACCGTGTCGTATTGAAGCATATAAGCCATGTAGTTCACATCAATCAGATCGTTGATGGCAACGACTTCCATGTCATTCCTTGTCTGGGCAACCCTGAAGGCAAGCCGCCCGATTCTCCCGAATCCGTTGATACCTATTTTAATTTTAGCCATATTTATTTATAAATTAAATAATTAGAAAAAGATTACCCTTTAATTGAAGTTGCATGCGAAGTTAAAAAAATATTCCGTTCCGGCAATAAAAATCGCTGTGGATGAAGTGATGATAAATAACTGAAGGAAAACGGCTATTCAATGATGACGGCATTTTCAGGGATATTGCCTGTATTTGTCCTGTATCTGGCATCTCGTACCCAGCCGAAGCGGTAGCTGATAAACAGGGTAAGGAAAAACTGGCTGTTGTCATCGGTGTACATAATGGGGATCTTTTTGTTAAAGGCCTCCAGTGTGAATCCGGCATCGATGGCATTGATCAGCTCATTTTCACTGCCATATTCAAAACTGATTCCCGCACCGGCATGCAGACCCGGATAGACGGCTATTTCATCAAGGCCTTTCCAGATGGATGCCCTGCCTGCAATGTCAACACTCTGGGGATGCTGGTAAAACTCAAATTTCTCAACCCGGGTGTCGATCACATACAGCTGGTTGTTATAAGTGCCTATAATATTAAAGGTGTAGTATATCGGTTTCGTGATGCCCAGGCTCGGACCCGCCGAATAATAATATTTTACGGCGATGCTTCCCTTGTCTTCCTTTGAAAAAATCTCACGCTGGAAGCCGACGGACGGTCTCAGGTCGAGGCAGATATTGGTCTTTCCGTACACAAATTTGCGGCTGGTGGAATAGGAATAGGAAGCGGCGGCTACCTTGACCTCCTTCGGGTGCTTGATATAGGCCAGTTCAATGTCATACAGCAGCTTGGTAAGGTATGTTTTTCTCTGACCGAACCGGAAGGCGGCTGCGAAGCCGTTTGAGTTCAGTGAAACGGAAATGCTTCTTTCATTCTGGTACAGGATTTTATCCTGGTCATCGATCTCTCCCTGTGCCCAGGCTGAAATGCATACGAAGAAAAGGAATACGGTGCCTGATACTTTTTTCAAAACCAAGGATTTATTACCGTTGTCCGGCAGGAAAACCCTCACTGGCCTTCCTCACCCTGCCTGTGCAAAGATAAGGATAAAGCAGTCGGATTCAACAATCCTCAGCCATTATTTTCAACCTGTGCGGGACGGGTATCCTTGGCGTAAGCGGGACAAACAGCATTGTTGCAGGATGCGAGCAATCCGATCATAAAAGCTACTGCAACCAGAAGAATAGCTACTTTTTTCATTGTTCGTACTCTTTATTATGGGGCGCTCACCCTGAGGGAGCTTTGTTGGTTTATTTCGTCTGATTGATAATTGTATATCCTATTACGGAAATCAGGAAGCCGGGTTACAGGATATTTACCAACCTATAAAACTTGGCGATGAAGGTGCTTCGTATGTTGACCGGCAAAAAAAATTTACTGGCATGCTTTGGATAGCCAGCTGATCCACCTTTCGAAACCCTCACCTGTGCGGGCACTCACTTCAAAGAAGAGCAGTTTTGGATTAACACTCCGTGCGGCGGTCTTCAGCTGCTCCGGATCACAATCTACATAGGGCAGCAGGTCAGTCTTGTTTATCAGGCAAACGTGCGAGGTCCTGAACATGTTCGGGTATTTTAGCGGCTTGTCATCCCCTTCTGTCACGCTGATGATGACGACCCGGTAGCTCTCGCCCAGGTCAAAGAGGGCGGGACAGACAAGATTGCCGACGTTTTCTATGAGAAGGACAGACCGGACCGGGGGATTGAGCTCCCTGACCGCCCTGTTCACCATTTCGGCATCCAGATGGCAGCCGTTGCCGGTATTCACCTGCACCACGGGCACACCGGTTGCTCTGATCCGCTGGCCGTCCAGGGCGGTCTGCTGGTCACCTTCGATCACGCAGATCCTTTCCCTATCCATCAGGCTGATCGTGCGTTCCAGAATGGCTGTTTTACCGGATCCGGGTGAGCTTACCAGATTCAGAGCCAGCATCTCCCGGGCTTCAAAATAGCCCCTGTTGCGGGCAGCGATAAGGTTGTTGCGTTGCATGACATCCACCTCCACCCTGACTCTTCGTGAACTTCCTCCTGTGCCTTCCCCGGTTACCCTACTCCCTTCCCCTGCCGTGACCTGCCCGGGGTTGTGAGCATGCAGGTGTTCGTGATCATGACTGTGGCTGTGTGTATGGTCATCCGGATGATTATGATATTGCACGCGACCATCGTCATGCTCCTGGTCATGGCTGTGGGGATGGGTGTGCTCCTGGTCATGGCTGTGAGGGTGTGTATGGGCCTTCTGATGGTTTAGGTCATGACCGTTGCCCGTTAATAATACCTCTCCCTGCTGTTCAGGTCTGATGATCCGGTAGGATCCTTCCTCCTCATGGCATCCGCATGTGTCGCACATGGTGTTTTTTTCAGATTGCAAATGTAATTCTAACCATTCAAATTTCAATGCCTTCGCGATGCATCAGGTTATCAGGGCAGTGACTCTCATTCCCGTTCCCGACAGCACCTCATTGTTACATTCACCGCACCCGGGGCAAGGTTCAAAAACTGCATCGGGATGGTACAGGCTCTGGCAGCTTAGGCACCTGAGTTCCAGCGTCACCATATTGATCACCAGTTCAGCGTCGTGCAGCAGGCTGTCTTTTCTTACCGATTCCCAGGCAAACTGCAGCGCTGCCGTTTCAATGCCTGATGCCTGGCCCACGTCCACCTCCACAGCGCTCACCTGATCCACATGCTGTTCCCTGGCGACCTGAAGGGCAATATCGGCAATGTTCTGTGCAATGGTAAACTCATGCATGATTGGCAGCTTTTTATTCAGCAGATCCGGGGCAGTTGTTCGCCGGCCAGGCGCTGGAGGATACGTCTGCCCCCTGCGACGGAATGAAGCCATGCCATCCCCCGGTGGTCTGATGTCACTTGGCCGATCACCGCGGCATCCTTTCCGGTTGCAAAGCCGCGCATCGTGCTTAGTACGGTGGACACCGAACTTTCGGCGACCACCATCAGAAGCTTGCCTTCATTGGCCAGGTACAGGGGATCAAAGCCAAAAATCTCACAGATGCCATTCACAGTCTGCCTCACCGGAATATCCCGCTCTTCCGCCTCCAGTCCCGCTCCCCCGGAAGCCGCCAGCTCTGCCAGGATGGTGGCCAGTCCCCCCCTTGTGATGTCCCTCATGAAGTGAACCCCGGCCCCTGCATCCAGCACCGCATGCACCATTTGATTCAGGGCGGCCACATCAGACACGACAGGTTCCTCAAAATTCAGCCCTTCGCGCGCAGCCAGGATGGCAATCTCATGATCTCCCAGGTAACCGTTGACAATCAGCCGGTCGCCGGGTGC
>JAXDCR010000085.1:0-11109 GCA_034677845.1 Bacteroidales bacterium
GTCACATCCTGGGGCTGGAGAAGGTCCCAAGGGTTCGGCTGTTCGCCGATTAAAGTGGCACGTGAGCTGGGTTCAGAACGTCGTGAGACAGTTCGGTCCCTATCTGTTGTGGGCGTTGGAGATTTGAGAGGACCTGATACTAGTACGAGAGGACCGTATTGGACAGACCTCTAGTGTACCTGTTGTGGCGCCAGCTGCATCGCAGGGTAGCTATGTCTGGACGAGATAAGCGCTGAAAGCATCTAAGCGCGAAGCTCACCTCAAGATGAGATCTCCCTTAAGGGTCGTTGTAGACTACAACGTCGATAGGCTGCAGGTGTAAAGGCAGTAATGTCAAAGCCGAGCAGTACTAATTACCCGTGAGCTTTCTTGTTAACAGCTTGTTATGCAATTTTCCGGCATGTAAAGTATCATGCTGACATCATTGCCTCCGGCAAAAGTCAGTAAGGAATTCAGGTGACTAATGCAATGGGGTTCCACCTCTTCCCATTCCGAACAGAGAAGTTAAGCCCATTAGCGCCGATGGTACTGCATCAGTGGGAGAGTAGGTCGTCGCCGATCTTCAATCCCGGTCTCCACAGAGACCGGGATTTTTTGTTGATAAGACCACCTTACATGTATGGATAATGGCCTTATTTTTGTATCAACAGACACACATTAAAAAGTGTTTCAAACACAGGCATGAGAGCCTCCGGTTATAAACAGATCCTGATGGCCATACTGCTGACCGCCGGATTGCCGTGGCTGAGAGCTCAGGTTGATACGTCGACGGTGGTCTATTCATGGAAACTTGGTGCCTTTTTTGCTGACCGTGAGCAGGTAAGCGTTGACACAAGCCTGATGGGTTTTCAGCGTTCAGGCACTCCGCTTGCCGGGTATTCCTCGGTCTCCTGGCTTGGTAACTACGGACTTCCAGCCATCAGCAACGTGTTCACGGAGCGTGACCAGAATGAGGAATTCATATTGGTCAACACCTATTTTCCTTACCTGAAACGGATCAGCTCCACCCGCTATGTTAACACAAGAAAGCCGTTTACCAACCTGCTCTATCTGAACGGGGGTTCAAGCCTGAACAAGGAGGAAAGCCTGGATGCCTTTCACAGCCAGAACATAACAAGGTACCTTAACATCGGCATGCACCTTACCACCAGCAGAGCCCTTGGCCAGTATCGCTTCCAGAAAGTGAGAAACAATACACTCCGGCTGTTCAGCAGCCTTGACGGCATAAGATACTCCTACCATGCCAGCTTTAACCTGAATAAGCTGGTGGCGGATGAAAACGGAGGCGTGCTGGATGATGCCTCCATTACAGACACGGTTTATTCATTCACCAAGGACATACCCACACTCTTTGGGGGCACGGACAATCCTCCCGTGCATGATCCGGATGTGTACAATGAAATCGGCAATCTGGGAGTGTTCACCATGCATCAGGTTGCCTTGGGTAAAATGACGGCTCAGGGCGACTCGGCAACCGCGCGCCGGAAAGCCCTGGTCCCTGCCCCCAGACTGGTTTATGTCTTCCACTTTGACAGGTACATGAAACTGTACAGAGATTCGGATCCCGGGGTGGGACTTGCCAGCGGGCTTTATCACAACATCCTGATCAATGACGAGGCCACAACCGATTCCTTCCGCTACTGGAAATGGTTTAACTCAGCCAGTCTGCTTTTTGAAAAATCACAGAACAACCTTTTCTGCATCGGCCTTTCCTATGAGCGCATGCACTATATGATGCATACTCCCTCAGATGATGCCGCCCCGGACACGCTTCTCCGGCACTGGTTCATCTCACAGCCCCTTAGGCTTGACGGTGTCAACTACCACAGCGACATCTTCAACACTGCCCTTTCTTCTGGTCTTTCAAAAACCTTTGGAGACAAAATCAGGCTGAGGTTGTCAGGGAGAACCTTTCTGGCCGGTTACAGAAAAGGAGACTTTATGCTTTCAGGTGAAATGAACATGACAATCGGAAAAAAAGGAATTCACATGTTGGGCATTCAGGCGGCCAATGAATTCAGGAAACCGGATTTCCTGTACACGCATTATGCCTCGAATCATTTCATGTGGACGAACAATTTCAAGGCCCAACGCCTGAATAATCTGTCAATCAAATTGTCACTCCTGTCAAAAAAAATTGAATTGTCAGGTGATTTGTATTTAATTGGTGAATACGTTTTTTTGAACGACAGGGCAGTTCCGGAGCAATATCACAGCAACCTGCCGGTTGCGGTGCTGAGTGCATCCGGACGCCTGGAACCGGGGAAACTGGTCAGCCAATCGAAGGTAGTCTATCAGCATGCCGGCAATAAAGATGTGCTCAGCCTTCCGGAGCTTGTTATCAATCAGTCATTGTATTTCACCCATATGTTCAGTTTCAGGGCTACCGGAGGAAAGCTGCTGACAATGATTGGTTTCGATCTTGTTTATAACAGCAGGTATTATGCCAGCGCGTACATGCCTGCCTTGTCAGCTTTTTATCAGCAGGATCAGAAGAAGCTGGGGGGATATCCGTATATCGATCTTTTCCTGTCGGCTCAACTTAAACGGTTCAGGTTCTTTCTGACGGGTGAACATATAAACTCAAATCTGATGGAAAGGAATTACTTTTCCGTGCTGCATTATCCCCGGAACCCGAGACTGATAAAGATGGGTCTTTCATGGACTTTTTACGACTGATCCGCAATGCGCCGGAAGACCGGAAACAGGGCGCGGATCAGACGATAATTGAAAATCTCCGGCCTTTTAACCAACAACTTTGAATATGAAGAAGATTTTTAAATATTACCTGCCACTGCTGCTTTTTATATGCTGCACTCTTCCTGCCGACAGGAAAAACAAGGATTTCAATTTCACCGACAGCCTGTTTGAGATCAATGCCAGAGGCAGCATCATTGTGCTGACGGATTACAGTTCGACGGATTATTACATTTACCGGGGACAGCCTCTCGGATTTCAGTATGAATTGCTGCAGAACCTGGCAGGTTATCTCGGGGTGAGCCTGGATGTTGAGGTTGTCAGCAATCTGGACGAAGCCTTTGCAAGACTTGAAAACGGAGAGGTTGACCTGATAGCTCAAAACCTGACTGTCACAACCGACAGAAAAGAAAAAGCGGATTTCACATTACCGATAATGAAAACCAGGCAGATGCTGGTTCAGCTGAAGCCCAGGAACTGGCAGCTGATGAGCAAAAAGGAACTCGAATCTCACCTGGTCAGCAGTCCCCTCAACCTCGGCGGAAAAACCATCTGCGTGAGCAGCGGGTCAGCCTATGCATCAAGGCTTGAAAACCTTTCAGAAGAGATCGGTGAGCACATTGAGGTCATCGAAACGGACAAAAGCATCGAACAGCTCATCACCATGGTTTCAGAGGGTGAAATACCCTATACGGTGTGTGATGAGGCAGTGGCAAAAGTCAATGCCAGGTATTACCCTGACCTGGATGTGTCAACGGCCGTCAGCCTGGAGCAGAACCTGGCCTGGGCAGTCAGAAAGGGAGAGACTCCCCTGCTAGAAAAGGTGAATAAATGGATTGCCGGTTTCACGCGCACAAGCACCTTCAGGCTCATCTATGCCAAGTATTATGAAAGTCAGAAACCAACATCGCTTGTTGAAAGCGACTATTACGCCATCAATTCAGGCAAGATTTCACCCTATGATGACTATATAAGGCAGTACAGCAATCTGATCGGGTGGGACTGGCGATTGCTGACCTCTCTGATTTATCAGGAATCCAGATTCAAAACTGATGCAGTGTCGTGGACCGGCGCATTCGGACTGATGCAGCTGATGCCTGTAACAGCCAGTCAGTACGGAGTGCAGCCGGAATCACCTGCCGGTGAACAGATAAGGGCCGGCGTTCAGTTCATTAAATGGCTGGATGAATACTTTAGCGATGTTCCGGATCCGCAGGAACGCATTAAATTCATCCTGGCAGGCTATAATATCGGTCCCGGCCATGTTGACGATGCACGCAAACTGGCAGCGAAAAACGGGGCCGATCTGAACAGGTGGGACAACCATGTCAGCCGGTACCTGCTTCTCAAGTCTGAACCGGAGTATTACAATGATCCGGTTGTCAGGTTTGGCTATTGCAAAGGTACGGAGACTTACCGTTTTGTCACCGAGGTTCTTGAACGCTTTGAGCATTACAGGAACGTGGTGAGGCAATAAGCCGGCACCCTGTTCAGTCTGTATGCCGCAGTACCTCAAGGAATTCACTCAGGATCATCGCTGTTGCACCCCATATGTGATGGTTACCCGCTTCATAATAAGGAACTTCGATCTGCCTGCCTCCCGACACAATCATTTCTCTTTTGACACAACCGGGATCCAGCAATTCCGATAAACTAAGTTCAATGAGGTATTCAACCTCGACAGGGTCAGGCCTGAACAGGGGCATGGATTTCTCCACCACACCGACGAAAGGATGTACATTAACATTGCTGATAGGTATATGCAGCATGGTAAGCTCTCCGACAACCCTGATGACACCGGCCGGAATGCCGGTTTCCTCAGCCGTTTCCCTTATGGCGGCAGAAAGCACCGACGTGTCACCGGGTTCACGGATTCCGCCCGGAAAGCTCACCTGTCCGCTGTGAATGCCGTCATATGCAGAACGCCTGATGAAAAGCAGGTGCACGGATCGGCCTTTTTCATATAATAAAAGCAACACACCGGCGTACCTGAGCGGAGAAGGTTTTTCGGCAGGGAGCCGCATGGAAGGCGACATTCTGTGATGGGCCCTGCCTCCGGGTAGCGACTGTCTCAGGGCGTTTTCCAGCTTTTCTATCCATGCCCGGTCAAGCATCAGTCAAAGCGGATGGTGGAGGCGGGACTGACACGGGCAATTGCCATTGAAGGAATTATCAGCACCAGGAGGGTGATCAGAAGGGTTCCCAGGTTGACCAGTATCAGCAGAGCCGCATCCATATCCACAGGTACAAATTCAATAAAATAGGATTCCGGATTTAGCTTCAGGATGCTGAAGCTGCGTTGCAGCATACTTAGTCCCAGTCCCACCATATTTCCCCAGAACATGCCTTTCAGCATAAGGTAGGCGGACTGGTACAGAAAAATGCTTCGTATGCCCCGGTTGCTCATTCCCAGAGCTTTCAGCACACCGATCATGACCGTCCGGTCGAGGATCAGTATCAGCAGTCCCGATATCATGTTGAATGCCGCAACCACCAGCATCAGGCCCAACAGCACCCAGACATTCTTGTCAATCAGTCCCAGCCAGTCAAATATCTGCGGATACCTGTCCCTTATGCTCATTACCAGCAGCCTGGAACCGTCTTCCTTAAAGTCAGTGCCTGCCAGGCGAAAAGTTTCGTAAGACAGCTCGTCGAGATCGTCGTAATCATCTATCAGCACTTCGAAGCCTGAAACCTGGCCGCTGCTCCATCCGTTAAGCGATTGTACGTGTGCAATGTCAGCCAGGATGAACTGCCTGTCAAATTCAGCCAGACTGGTTTCATAAATGCCGGAAACTTCAAATGACCTTCCCCTGGGCACCTCATCAATGAAATACATGGCAAACCTGTCTCCCACGTTAAGACGAAGCAGGCGCGAGAGATAACCGGATATCAGAATCCTGTCCGTACGAACACTGTCGCTGACATTAAAGATGGCGCCGGCAACAAGGTTTTCCTCGAAAAAGCTCCAGTCAAAATCGCTGCCGATGCCTTTGAGAATGGCTCCCTGTATTTCGGTCGCTGTTCTGATGATTCCCGGTTTGGTGGCAAAAACCTGTATATGCCTGATCCCGGGCACCGATGCAAGGGCCGGCAGAAAGGGTTGCTGCTTCTGCACAGGGGCAGTTTCAAAGGAACTGTTGGCATCGTAGTTGGTGATCTGGATGTGCGACCCGAAACCGATAATCTTGCGGCGGATCTCATTCTTGAAACCCGTCACCACTGAAACGGAGATTATCATGACAGCCAGGCTTAATGCTATGCCGGCAACGGTGATGCGGATAATGGGACGGGCCAGAGCCCTTCGCCCTTCCTTGTCAAAATTCAACCTGTTGGCTATAAAGAGACCGGTGTTCAATCTGCGTTACATAAAAATGCTAATTTAGCATCTTCTGTTCAATGGATGACATGATCAGAAAAATTACCCCTTGCGGGAGGTTTTTATGGCTGCTGATGATGGTTTCATGCAGCCGGAGCCTGGGGCAGACGGCTGGCATCAGGCCGGGATGCCTGCAGATGCAGCAATACCTGCCTGAGATACGGGGTAAAGCAGTGGGACTGGTAGTCAACCAGACATCCCTGGCCGGAAACGCGCACCTGATAGATACACTTCTCAACCTGGGCATTCAGGTGAAGCGCCTGTTCAGTCCAGAGCACGGACTGAGGGGACAGGCTGCCGACGGCGCACCGGTAAATGACAGCGTTGACGCTGTCACCGGCATACCTATTGTCTCGCTTTACGGGACTAAAAAGAAACCTTTGCCCGCCGACCTTGCCGGCATCGAAGTGATGATCTATGATATTCAGGATGTGGGATTACGGTTCTACACCTACATTTCCACCCTGCATCTGGTCATGGAGGCCTGCGCGGAGAACAATGTGCCCCTGCTGGTGCTGGACCGTCCCAACCCGAACGGCCATTTTATCGACGGGCCCGTCCTGGAACCCGCTTTCAGATCCTTCGTGGGTATGGATCCCGTGCCGGCAGTCTATGGCATGACGGCAGGTGAATATGCGCTGATGATCAATGGCGAAGGATGGCTGGAAGGAAAGACATCGTGCAGGCTCAAGGTTATCCCCTGCAAGGGGTACATACACGCCTCACAGGTGTATCTTCCTGTGTTCCCGTCCCCCAACCTGCAGACCATGGAGGCTGTCTACCTGTACCCCTCACTTGCCTTTTTCGAGGGCACTGTTATGAGTGTCGGCAGGGGCACGGACGTTGCCTTCAGGGTGGTGGGCCATCCGGATTACCCGCTCCGTGACTTTGCTTTCACGCCTCAGGCGAATACGGCAAGCAACAATCCCCCGCACAGGGACAGGCAGTGTTTCGGCATTGACCTCAGGGGACTATCAGCTGACACCCTGATCCGCATGGGCAGGATCAACCTTGGATGGTTGCTGGACATGTATCGCACAATGGGCCTCGGAGATTCCTTTTTCATCAGTTATTTCGACACGCTGGCGGGTACGGCAAAACTTAGGGAACAGATCACGGCCGGGCGGACTGAAGAGGAGATCCGCCGCAGCTGGGCACCTGCGCTGGAACAGTTCAGGAAAATAAGAAACAAATACCTGCTGTATGATTAAGTCATGGTCCCGCTGGTCAGGCCGCCATCATGGGGTGGGTACCCGGCCCCGGCATTCAGGCCGGTATGCTTTGACCCTGAGGGTGCTTATGGCTGCCATGAGGTTGTTACATGGTATAAAACCAAAGAAACAGTTATTTTCACGATGCGGTCAATGATGCTTACCGGGATCAGGCAGATGGGCATGGCAGAGGTGCCTGAACCTGCCATTGAACGTGACACAGATGTTAAAATCAGGATGCAGGTGGTGGGGGTCTGCGGCTCAGACGTACACTATTACCAGACCGGGCGGATCGGCAGCCAGGTGGTGCACTACCCGTTTCCGGTAGGCCATGAGGGTGCCGGTATTGTAGTGGAAACGGGAAGCAGGGTAACACGTGTCGGAAAGGGCAGCAGAATTGCCATTGATCCGGCCATGCCTTGCTGGCAATGCGACCAGTGCAGGTCTGGAAGGCCGCACACATGCAGAAAGCTCCGCTTCCTTGGCTGTCCCGGCCAGGCCGACGGCTGCCTGTCGGAATACATTGTCATGCCTGAAAGCAGCTGCATCCCCCTTTCATCCGGGCTGACCCTGGATCAGGCTGCCCTGTCGGAGCCGCTGGCCATCGGGGTCTATGCGGTTAAAATGTCCGGAGCCGTCACGAATGCCAGGATCGCCATTCTGGGTTCGGGACCCATAGGCATGAGTGTGCTGCTGGCGGCAAGGCAGCGGGGAGCAGCTGCTGTCTATATGACCGATCTTATTGATGCAAGGCTCGGACGGGTGAAAAAGGCCGGTGCCCGGTGGACGGGGAATGCGGGCAGGGATGATGTGACCGGCCGGATAGGTGCACTGGAGCCGGAGGGTCTGGATATCGTATTCGAATGCTGCGGCAAACAGGAAGCCGTTGACCAGGCATTCATCATGCTGAAGCCGGGGGGAAGGCTTATTATCGTGGGCATACCTGAATTCGACACATGGCGGATTCCCGTGGATAGTGCCAGGCACAAGGAGATAGCCATACTAAATATTCGCCGCCAGGTGGGATGTGTCGAAGAAGCCCTGCTTGGCATGGAGGAGGGAAGGATGAACGCCGGTGAAATGGTAAGCCACCGCTTTTCTTTCGAAGAAGCACCGCAGGCCTTTGCCTGCGTTGCCGGCTATAAGGACGGTGTCATGAAGGCTTTGGTCGATTTCAGGCTTTGACAGGGAAGTGACACAACGCCGGTATGATACCCTCCCTTGTTTCCGCAGCGCAGATTCCGCCGAGAACAGCCTTTTGTCAGAACAAGCAGAGGGCTGTTTCCCTGCATGATCAATTCCTTAACCGGCAATTTTGTATGCCTGCCCCTCAGTCCCTTCCCGGATAAGCTGCCAGTCCCCTTTCCAAACATTCCACGGCCTGTTTCAGATCGTCAAGGTTCAGCACATAGGCTATGCGCACTTCCTTCCGGCCCAGCAGGGGATTGCTGTAAAATCCTGAACCCGGCGCCAGCATGACAGTCTGCCCCTTGTATTCGAAGTCACTCAGCAGCCATGCGGCAAATCTTTCAGTGTCATCCACCGGCAGCCTGACCATGCAATAGAATGCACCCCTGGGCAGGGGACAGTACACGCCGGGTATGTTATTCAGCGCTCCTACAAGGTAGTTACGGCGGGCAAGAAATTCATTGAAAACATATGAATTATATTCCGGAGGGGAATCAAGGGCTGCTTCTGCGGCAAGCTGGCCTATGTTGGGAGGGCACAGGCGGGCCTGGCAGAATTTAAGGGCAGTATCCAGCAGTGCCCGGTTGCGCGATGCCAGAACCCCCACACGGAGACCTGTTGCACTGTAACGTTTTGACACCGAATCGATAAGGATAAGGTTATCATCTATGCCTTCCAGTTGCATGGCACTGCGGACGGCATTGCCATCATAGCAAAGATCACGGTATACCTCATCGCAGAGGAAAAACAGGTTGTGCCTTCTGACCATGTCACGTATCTGTTCCATCTCCTCCCATGAGTACAGGTAGCCTGTGGGGTTGTTTGGATTGCAAATGATGACAGCCCTTGTGCGCGATGTGATCTTCTTTTCAAACTCGGTGATAGGGGGAAGGGCGAATCCGTTTTCTATGGTCGCCGTCACGGGCACCACAATGGCATCGGATGCCGTGGCAAAGCTGAAATAGTTGGCGTAGAAGGGTTCGGGAACAATGATCTCATCACCTGCATTGAGACACGTCAGCAGGGAAAGGGTAATTGCCTCGGAACCACCTGTGGTGATCAGGATGTCCTCATAATCCAGGGTGACGCCTAGTTTCCTGTAAAATTCGGCAAATTTGCGCCTGAGTGATTCGTTGCCCGCGCTGTGTCCGTAATCAATTATTTCTGAGCTAAAGTTGCGTATGGCCGCCAGTGCTTTGGGGGAGGTCAGGATATCGGGCTGTCCGATATTCAGTTTGTAAACCTTTCGACCCCTTCTGGCAGCATCTTCTGCCAGCGGCACCAGTTTTCTGATGGGGGAGTTGGGCATCAGCTGTCCACGTTTGGATATTTCAGGCATGTTATAATTGTTAGTGTCTGTTCAGATGGGAGCAAAAGACAATGTGATTGCAGCGCCCTATTGCGCAGCCCTGACATTTCCTTTAATGACCAGGACGATCGGATTCTTTTCCGACGCGGTGTAAACCGAAATTGATTTTGAAAAAGAGCCTGTAATGGCGGTATTGTATTTCACCTTGATGGTCCCCTTTTCGCCTGCGGCAATGGGCTCCCTGGGCCATTCAGGGGTTGTGCAGCCGCAGGAGGATCTGACGTCGCTCAGTATGACCGGTACGTCACCCTTGTTTGTAAAAGTAAAGGCCCAGGTTCCGTCGCTGCCTTCGTCAATGGTTCCAAAATCATGCACGGTGTCTTCAAAAACAAGGAGATTGTTTCCGTTCCGTGTGTTTCCGGAAGGCGACTCCTGTGAACAGCCTGCATAAACAGAGCAGACCATTAAAATAAGGAACCGGATTAGCTTATTCATCTTCTGATCGTCACAAAAACCCCGCAGGGGTTCATACTTTATTACCGTACAAAAATAATGCAATTGGAATAATATGCTTCAGGCAGCAAATAAATTGTTTGAACATCCGGCTTAACGTGGCCCGACAGTCCGAATCCGCCATGCCTCAACCCTTTGCGTGAGCATATGACTTTCCGGCCTTCATTCCGTGACTTTCCGCCACAAGAATGCCTTGTAAAAAAAAGCATAAACAGCTTAAAAATTATATTTTTGTGCCTTTGATAATTTAGTTGACATTTTTCCCGGCAATTATGGATATTCCAAGCAGATACAACCCGAAGGAAGTTGAAGGAAAATGGTACCGTTACTGGCTTGATCATGATTTTTTCAGGTCTGTGCCCGACAGGCGGAAACCTTATACGATCGTGATACCTCCTCCCAATGTGACGGGAGTGCTGCATATGGGGCATATGCTGAACAACACCAGTCAGGATATCCTTGTCAGGCGTGCCAGGATGCTTGGCAGGAATGCATGCTGGGTTCCGGGCACCGATCATGCCTCCATAGCAACGGAGGCAAGGGTTGTCGCCAAGCTTAAAAGCGAGGGAATAGAAAAAAGCACGCTGACGCGGGAACAGTTCCTTGAGTATGCATGGGAGTGGAAACACCGGCACGGGGGCATCATTCTTGAGCAGCTGAAGAAGCTGGGAGCATCCTGCGACTGGGGAAGGACCCGTTTTACCATGGATGATGACATGTCGCGCAGCGTCATCAGGGTCTTCGTTGACCTGTACAACAAAGATAAAATTTACAGGGGCGTGCGGATGGTCAACTGGGACCCGGAAGCAAAG
>JAXDCR010000086.1:0-3700 GCA_034677845.1 Bacteroidales bacterium
GACGGCAGCAATGAGCAGGGGGAGGATAGACCACATGCTAATATCGAGCATGAGCACCTCAAGGCCAAAGATGACAGCCGCCACGGGTGCCTTGAAAATGCCGGCTATGGCACCTGCTGCTCCGCAACCGATAAGGGTCATGACCGATTTATAGTTCATTCTGAAGATGCGGGCAAGGTTAGAACCAATTGACGAACCGGTGACCACAATAGGTGACTCAAGTCCCACCGATCCCCCCGTTCCCACCGTCAGTGTGCTTGTTACAATGGAGGAATAGCAGTTGTGGGGCCTCAGATAGCCTCCTGCCTTTGAAATGGCATGCAGGATTTTGGTTATGCCATGGCCCATTTCATCCCTGATGAAAGTCTTTACAAACCAGACCGTCAGAATAATGCCCGCAACCGGGAAAATGAAGAACATGAGGTTAATATCCGACAGATCCTGCTGGCGGATGACAAACTGACGGGTAAGGTGCACCGTGTTTTTAAGGATCACGGCAGCAATGCCGCTGGTGATACCGGTTACCAGGCCGAGCAGGTACATCAGCTGCCTGTGACTCAGGTGCACCGTCAGCCAGTCCACCCCCCTGCTGAAAAAACGCAGCCTTTTCATGTTGCCTTTGCCGCTTCCCCTGCTCCCCTGTGAACGAGATCAGCCGATGTCATTTCTGTTGCCTGCAGGGTCATGTTTTTGTCTGATGCCCCGACAGCATCCACCCTGACCGGGACAAAACAGTTTGCAGACAGCAGACGGCTTCTGAATGTAACCGGCACATAATGCTGGCCATAGCCTGTTGCCATGCCCTCCCGGTCAATCTTTTCCACCAGCACCAGTTGCTCTGTTCCCACCAGACGGTTCCTGTACCGGTATTTACTTGTGTCGGAGATCTCACGCATGATTGCACTTCTTTCATTCCTTATCTTTTCAGGCACCTGATCCGTCATACGCTCCGCCCGGGTTCCCTTTCTTGCCGAAAATTTGAATGTGTGGATATGGCTGAACATAACCTGTTGCACGACGCTGATGGTGGCCCTGAAGTCCTCCTCAGTCTCACCGGGAAATCCAACCATCACATCTGTCGTCAGGTTGAACAACGGATACCGGCTTCGCAGGCGGTCAACGACTGACATGAAAGAGCCGAGGGTATATGACCTTCCCATGCGGGACAGAACGGCTGCCGAGCCGCTCTGCAGGCAGATGTGCAGGTGGGGGCACATCTTTTCATGGGCAAAGAGCTCAAAAAACAGTTCGCCCGGGTTTTCCGGTTCGATGGATGAAATCCTGAGCCTGAAATTTCCCGGGAGATCAAGGATTTTTCCGACAAGGTTTTCAAAATTTGTTGCGCCGTCCGTGTATCTGCTTATGTTGACGCCCGTGAGGACGATTTCTCTGAATCCGCCGCTGACCATGCGCCGTATGTCGTCAAGAACCTCGCCTGATGGCCGGCTAATTGCCCTGCCTCTGACAAACGGAACAATGCAGTATGAACAGAAATTGTCACATCCGTCCTGAATCTTGACCATGCCTCTCGTATGAAAACCCCCGCCGATGACCGAAAAGCCGAAAGAATCCCCCGGCAGCCTGTCAGGGTCTGGCCGGAGTCCCTTAAAATGATCTTCCACCAGCGGCAAAATGCCATACTTTCTTTTGTTTTCCACCAGATAGGTAATGCCGGGTTCATCATCCCGCTTCAGCCGATGAACCATGCATCCGGTCACCAGCACTACTGACCCGTCACCGTTGCGCGTAACGCGGTGTATGGCTGAACGCGACTTCTGATCGCCCTGTGCGGTGACCGTGCATGTGTTGATCACATATACATCGGCTTTCGCGCTGAAGGGTACAATTTCATATCCAGCATTGATGAAGTCCGTCGCCAGGGAATCTGTTTCTGCCTGGTTAAGGCGGCAACCCAAGGTTTTAAATGCCACTTTTCTGTTCATTCCGCTTCATGTAACTGTGCTTCCTGATGAACCCTTTCTCCCTCGATTGACAACGGGGCCGCACCGGTAACCCTGAGCCAGACGAATTGTCCCTCCAGTCCCCTTTCGGCACAGGGGAAACGCACAACAATCCTTCCTTCCGTGATGCCTGCGGCATATCCTGCCAAACGGTCTCTCCCGGTGACAAGTACCTTTATTGTCTTTCCAATGAGCTTTCTGTTGTATTCCAGGGAATGCCTGTTCAAAGTGTCTGTCAGCTTATGAAGCCTTTCTTTTTTAACCTCCTGAGGCACGTCATCGCGCCAGGTGGCGCTGGCGGAGCCCGGACGCGGCGAGTAGGCGGCAATGTAGGCCATGTTGAACTGAATCTGTTCCATCACCCGGCGTGTGTTTTCAAACTGTTCGTCGGTCTCACCGGGAAAACCCACGATGATGTCCGTAAAGAGTGTTGCATCCGGCAGGATCCTTCTTACCATGGCTATCAGGTCCATAAATTCTTTAACCCCGTGCCGGCGGTTCATCCTGGCAAGAACCCCGTCGTCTCCTGACTGCAAAGGTATATGCAGCTGCCTGGCCAGACAGCGGTATGCAGCCATGGTGCGGATCACTTCCTCATTCATATCCCCCGGATGGGGGGAGGTGAAATATACCCAGCATGATGAAGGTGACCTGTCGCCATATTCCCCGATCCGCCGGAGGAGTTCCGCAAAGCTGATCTCCTGTCGCCCTCTGTCCATGCCATAGGAATTCACGTTCTGCCCAAGCAGGGTGATGGACCTGTATCCCCGGTCAACCAGCAGCCTGAATTCTTCAAGAATGGCCTCCGACGGTCTTGAAATCTCACGGCCCCTTGTGTAGGGCACGGCACAATAGGAGCAGAACTTGTCACACCCGTTCTGTATGGGTATAAATCCTTCAAAAGCAGACAGGTAAGCAGGCTTCAGTTTCCAGAATTCCATTATTCTTTCGTCCGGCTTTTTTACTGGGATTGGTTCCCCAAATCGCCCGGGTCGCGCCTGAACAGCCTGGCCGGTCATGGATGCCAGAGGGGAAAGGGGACTGACAACACCGTAGCCGGCAACCAGTTCCGGCAGCTTTGCAATATCCGCAACCGGAAACACAAGGTCGAACAGTTTCAGAAAATGCAGGTGGTCGGCCGGAAGTATGCACCCTGTTATAAAAGTAAGCAGGTTCCTGCTGTTTTTCCACCCGTTCCATCTGCTGATGCGGTTGTATATCCTGTCAATCGATTTCTGCCTTACAGAGCAGGCCAGGATACCAAGCAGCTGTGCTTCCTCCTCGCTGTCGCTCCACCTGCACCCCATACTGTCCAGCACGGAGCGCACACGCTCGCTGTCAGATTTGTTCATCTGGCATCCCAGCGTGATGATATGGTAGTGCAGCATCACCAGTTTCAGGTGTCTTACTTTCCTGTGGCTGCGGTATGCCTGGTGCGGCTGGGCACCAGTCGCGCAGCGCAGAACGCGCAAAGATACATCTTTTAATCTGTAATAAGCAACTCCGTTGCGTTGCCTGTTTCTCCAATTACGGTTCGCGGTGTAAAAAGACAAAGATGTTCAAATTGGGTTAAATTTGTTCAGCTAAACCAACGGCTTTGATCCATCCTGCCAATTTTGAGAATAAAACCGGATTTGACCAGATCAGGGTGCTGATCAAGGAACAGTGCCTTTTCACCCTTGGAAGGCAGAAGGCAGATGCCATCCGCTTTTCATCAGACTATGACCGGATCCGGGAAC
>JAXDCR010000087.1:0-3652 GCA_034677845.1 Bacteroidales bacterium
TCTCAGCCTTTTCAGCCCATTCTATAAAACACCATGCGTCACTGTAAAAGTATTCCTCATACCCCAGATCATACAGTTCGTCGGTGTCTCTTACGCGGTAAAGATCAATATGGTATATGGTCTCATTCCGGATGGAGCGATATTCGTTAATAAGGGCAAAAGAGGGACTGGTTACAACATCGTTGGCATCCAGCGCTTTGCACAAGGCTTTTATAAACGTGGTCTTGCCTGAGCCCATGGGTCCATAAAAGGCAAATTTCCGGTATCCGGCCGTCAGCCTAAGAAACTGAACGGCCGCCTTGTCAATTTCATCTGTGTTGGGTATGGTAATGACTTTCACTTGTTTATGGTTTTATTGATTGCCTGGATTAGTTGCCTTACAGGTAAGTTAGTATCACTGCCCGTCACAGCTTCGGCTTCATGATGATGAAGGGAACCAGCATTTCCTCCATTGAAATCCCGCCGTGCTGGTAAGTGTTTCTGTAATAATTCACATATTGGTTATAGTTGTTGGGATAGGCGAAAAAATCCGCATTCATTCCGAAAATAAAGGAGGTGCTGATCTCTGATCGTGGCAGCAGGGCGTCGGCGGGATCGCGAATCTCAAACACCTCCCTGGGATTGTAGTTGAGGCTCTTTCCCATCTTGTACCTCAGGTTGACAGAAGTCTTACGGTCGCCCACGATCTTAACGGGATTACTGACCCGTATGGAACCATGATCGGTGGTGATGACAAGCCGGACATTTTTTGCCGCCAGCAATTTAAGGAAGTCAAACAGCGGGGAATGACGGAACCAGGAAAGGATGAGAGACCGGTATGCTTTGTCATCGACAGCCAGTTCCTTGATCATTTCAACTTCGGTGTTGGCATGCGCCAACAGGTCAATGAAGTTGTACACAATAACCACAAGGTCATAACTTAGCAGGTTGCTGAAATTGTCAACAAGTTTTCTGGCGGATTTCAGGTGCGTCACTTTATCAAAGTAAAGACGGGGTTTCTTGCCAAGCCTGGTCAGCTGAAGCCTGAGCAGTTCCTCTTCGTTGTTGTTTTTAGGTTTTTCCTCTGCCTCACTGACCCACAGGGAAGGGTACCGTGCCTGTATTTCCCCCGGCATCAGTCCCGCAAACAACGCATTCCTGGCATACTGCGTGGCCGTGGGTAAAATGCTGCAATACAGCGTGTCGGATTCCGTCATGTAATATTCGCCCAGCAGGCTGCTCATCACCTGCCACTGGTCAAGCCGAAGGTTGTCTATTAGCACAACAAATACCTTATTACCGCTGTCTGTAAGCGGGAGGATTTTTTCACGGAAAACTGACGGCGACATCAATGGTTTGGCGGGATTTTTACCCTGTATCCATGTCAGGTAGCTGTTTCGGATGAACCTTGAAAACCCGGCGCCTGCATCTGCCTTCTGCATCCCGAGTATATCGTACATGCTCGCATCATTGGAACGTTCCAGCTCAAGCTCCCAGTAAACAAGTTTTTTGTAGACCGCTTCCCAGTCGCCATACCCTGAAGCCCGGTTAATCTCTTCTCCCAGGTTGCGGAATTCCATCCGGTAAGCTGAAGTTGTTTCGCGTGTGATCAGCTTCCTGGTTTCGAGGTTCTTTTTAAGTGAAAGAAGTATCTGATTGGGATTTACCGGCTTGATAAGGTAATCGGCTATCTTGGACCCTATAGCCGAATCCATAATATGTTCATCCTCGATCCTGGTGATCATCACCACCGGTAAATTGCCGTTAATCTGTTTCAGCTGTGTCAGAACCTCCAGTCCGCTTAATCCGGGCATGTTTTCATCCAGCAGCACCAGGTCAAAATACTGGTTTTTGACAAGCTCAAGGGTATCGGGACCGTTGGTAGCGGTGACCACCTCATAACCTTTTGACTGAAGAAACAGAATGTGGGGACGCAAGAGGTCAATCTCGTCATCTGTCCACAGGATCCTTGGCTTATTCATCTGTTTAACGAAAAATTCTCATTGAAAAATTTCAGGTACAGATCAGGCGACTGGTCCTTCATCAGCGCGGCAAAGTTAGTTGCGGAAATGACGGCAGGAACTATAGTTACACCTTCCTGCAGGTCCTTTGTGACTTCAGCCGAAGATCTGACCCTTTCCATGTATTCCCCGGCGGCTGCCAGATTCCGGAATGGCCCAACCCTGACAATACTTGCCTGCTTGCCGGTTTCCTGTGTTTTAATTTCCAGATTCAGCTGATCGTAATTGTCAAGATTGAAATTTATAATATTGAAAATAAGCTGGCTGTTGTTTGTCTTTCGGTCCACTATAAAAATAAAATAGTGCCTCTCATCTTCATCCCATACATAGTTTTTGCCGGCCAAGACTTTCTGTTCTTCAACGGCATAAAGGGGACTTTCAACATCCAGCCGGGCGACAAGCCTTTTAGCGTCATCGGCAACTTCGGATCCCTGATAACGCGCAATGAGTTCTTGCAGTTCCGAACGGAATACCGCCCTGTTTCCATCCCTTCCTCTTGCCAGCACCCCAAGGTAGGCAAACATCGGCATCAGGTCTGCCTCCGAGAAGTTGCTAAGCGCATGGGCAGATCTGCTTATCACCTCTGCATAGTTGCCAGCCGTGTAAAAATGATAGGTTTCCTCGTAGTACGCAAGCTCCCGGTTTCTTTTTTCCTCCAGTTCAACGACATAAGAAGGATTTTCAAGGACCTTTGCATACATGGTTTCAGGATATCGGGTAATAATAAGATTCTTGTAATAATCCTGCATGGCTAAATTGTCATCCTCCCTTGCCATTGCATACAGATTGTACCAGGCTGAAACTGCGTATTCTGACTGTGGATAGCGACTGACCAATTCCCTGAAAGCCTCACCGGCATTACCCTTGTCTTTCAAGTCATCTTTGTATATCAGTCCCATCTCATACAAAGCCCTTTCTATCCGGCTGTGGGATTCCTCCAGGGCAGAGTCAGTCATCGGGATATCCTTCAGGTAGTTCTGTCTTGATGACCTGTCATAGGAGAGGCTTGTTTCCATCTGATTCCCGGCTTCTCCGGGAACCTCCCCGGCCGTTTCCTCCTGATCAAACCCTACCGTGCTTTTATTCGATCGCTGCCAGTGATCCTCAAGTCTCCGGTTTCCCCATCTCACCCTGAACTCTGCGTAACCCAGGCTCCTTGCATTTTCATTGTAGAAATACCAGTCCGAAGAACCACCCGTGTTTTGCTGCCCTGACCTGCTTTCGGCCATGACCTCGTCGGCGTACTGCCTGTCAAGCTGTTCTTCGCGCTGACGCTGCAGCTGCGCCTCCTGCATCTGCCTTTCCTTTTCTATCATATCATCAATGCGCCTGTACAACTCGTCGCGTCCCAGGGAAGCCAGCAACTGAACGCTGTCTTCCAGCTCAACCGTACGGATACAGTCAACAAGTCGTGACAGGCTGGCGGATTTTTGTCTCAGTTCCTCATAATCCTCATCATCCACAGCTGAGAAAGTCAGCACACTGTCGTAATAAGCCTTCGCGTTTATATAATCAGGCATGTCATAATAGATGGCGGCAATTGTCAAATAAGATCGCTTCTTCTGCTTGTCGTTGCCCGGGCCTGCAAGTGCTGATTCCCTGTAATGTTCCAGTGCACCGGTTGTATCGCCCTGCTTTGCATAAAGATCCCC
>JAXDCR010000088.1:0-5720 GCA_034677845.1 Bacteroidales bacterium
AAGTTTTTATTTGCAGGTCCACGGCATAGTTTCCTGGTTTGGAGAAGCTGTACGAAACGTTTTTTGTCATCAGGCTGTCATAGCCGGTGTCTTTGTAAAACAACCATTTGTAGGCTGTGATGATCCCCTCGTTTGAAATGGACTTGTCATTGAATTTGATGGCCTGACCTGTCTGGAAGCACTCACTTTCCCATGCAAAATCAGCGTCCGGTTTTGTGCCAATATGGATGGTCTCCTTGATTTGGAGGTAGGTGCCGTCATAATATGTATACGTAATGTCATAGCTGCCGACACTGAGGACTTTGGGGTTGACAGTGGCCGTGTTGTTATGATTATCTGTCAGTCCCACTCCTCCTGCAATGGCAAAAGTACCCGTATCATTTACAATATTGACACCACTAATAATGAAGCTCCTGTCATTGCCGCAATAGAACTGCCTGTCATTTGGAAAAACAATATCGGCACTTGCCACAAGTACCCTCACAGTGGCCGTATCATAACCATAGCACAAGTTAACAGGTTCCTGATATCTGTAAATGATGCTATGCGTGCCCAGACCCGCCACGATCGGGTAAAAATACATGGTATCATGTGAGGCAATCAGGTAAGGTTGTGGATTATAGGTGCCGTTTTTTGGGATCCCAAAAATAGGCACCTTTATCGTAGCCAGGTTATACGCCGGTGCAAGACCTGTAATTTCCACATCTGGTGCAGGGTTCACAGCCACCACCGCGCTTCCGGACACGATACCCGTGCAGTTGAAATTGTCGGTGACTTCAACCAGTGTATAGGTCCCTGCTTTATTAACTGAGAGCGTGCGGGGACTTTCCGTAACGTTGAGGATTTCAATAGGGTTTCCGGTACCAAGCCTGTAGGTGAATTTCCAGGGTGCCGCTCCTGTCAGCGTGACACCAAGAGTGGTGGATGTGTGTTCGCAGATGGGACTGTCGCCTGTCCGGGTTATTGTCGCGGTGGGAAGGGACACATTTACGGTTCTTGTCACCGCATTGCTGTTGCCCTTTCCGTCGTTGACCGTGAAGGAGATAACGCGATCACCGGCAGCGGGACTGGTCACATTCGTATTTGTGTATTTGACGCTTCTCAGGACAGTCTGGTAATTGGCCACACTTGAAATGCCTCCGAGGGTCAGAATGCCGGTCGTCGTATTGAAGGAACCGGTTATGCCACCGGCAGCCGTGAAGGAAAGCACATCCTGTCCGCTGCGGTAGCCTGAAGAAATCTCGATAACCGCCGATACAAGGTTCTCGTCATCGGCATCATTGAGGACGATGGATGAGGTGACGATTACAGGCCCTGAATTCCGGCAGTAGTTTATTTCGGTTGTTTCCATGCCTGACAGCACGGGTGAGGCATTGATTGAAATGCTCCTGGACACCGGGTCGCTTTCATTTGTGCCGTCGTTGACTGTAAATACAATGGAACGCGTGACAGGTGAAGGATTAGTTTTGTTTGTATTCTCATATTTCACATTTCTCAGGGCCTGCTGATATTCTGACGGTGTTTTTCCGGTACCTGTAAGGTTCAGAATGCCAGTCGCCGCATCATAGACTCCGTTTATTGAATTGACCGGTGTGTATTTCAGGCGGTCTTCCGTTGACGTAAAACCATTTGAAATCCTTACCCTTGCTGAGCTGAGTGTTGGATTGTCCACATCGCTCACCGTAAGGGTGCCGGTGATGGTCACCTCCCCGGCTCCCTGGTTGTAAATGATGGCAGTGGTTTCGATATTATCCAGGACCGGCTTCTCATTCACATTGGTAATAAGGATTGTGAAAGGCTTCTCAACGGAACTGCCGGCCGCATCGGTAGACCGAACCCTTATTGAAAAGGAAGATTTAGTTTCAAAGTCAAATATGACCGAAGAGCGGAGCTGCTCGCCAAGAATATTGAAACTGGCATTGTCTGTGCTTCCGGTTCCGGAAACAAGAGAATAGGTATGGGTGTCTTCCTTGTCAGGGTCTGTGGTCGAAAAAGTACCGATGACGGTGTTGACAGGCTGGTTCTCTGCAATAGCGGTGTTTGACAGGTTTATATCGATAGGGGTGTCGTTGGCTCCGGTGATGGTAATGGTAAAAGCTTTCTCGGTATAAGCGGTTCCTGAGGCATCGGTTGACCGGATGCGGACGGAGTAGGATGATTTGGTCTCGAGATCAAATATCACACTGGAGCGAAGCTGGTTGCCTGATATGTTAAAGCTTGCATTGTCGGTACCGCCGGTACCTGTGACGAGGCTATAGGTAAAGTTGTCGCCCGCATCGGGGTCGGTGGTGGACAGTGTGCCGACAAGGGTGTTGACGGGACTGTTCTCCGGGATTGTGCCATTGGAAAGAGAAATGTCGGTGGGACTTTCATTGACATTCGTCACTGTGATTGTAAAGGTTTTTTCGCAGGATGCGCCGCCCGAATCCGTAGACCTGATACGGATCGAATAGGTCGATTTGATCTCGAAGTTGAATTCATAGGAAGATCGCAAGCGGTTGCCTGAAATGTTAAAGTTCGGGTTGTCCGTATCTCCGACCCCGCTTACAAGGGTGTAGGTGAATGTGTCACCGGCATCGGGGTCAGTGGTGGAAAGGTTCCCAATGACCGTATTGGGGGCACTGTTTTCAGGGATGCTGTTGTTGCTGAGGCTTATATCAGACGGTGCATCATTGCCGGAAGTGACCGTGACTGTAAATGTTTTTTCGGTATAGGCAGTTCCTGAGGCATCGGTTGAACGAATGCGGACAGAGTAAGAAGACTTTGTTTCAAAATCAAAGATGGCACTGGTACGAAGCTGGTTGCCTGATATGTTGAAGCTTGCGTTATCCGTGTCTCCCGCTCCTGAAACAAGGACATAGGTGAAGCTGTCGCCTGCATCCGGGTCGGTGGTGGACAGGGTGCCGACAACCGTGTTGACAGGCTGGTTTTCTGCAACGGTTGAATTGGAAAGAGAGATATCTGTCGGGGCATCATTGGCATTTGTCACGCTGATTGTCAATGATTTTTCGGTGTAAAGAATGTTTGAAGCATCGGTAGAGCGTATACGTACCGAATAAGTTGACTTTAACTCGTAATCGAAGACAGCGCTTGAACGAAGCTGGCCGCCGATAATATTAAAACTGGCATTGTCAGTACTGCCGTCACCTGTGACGAGGCTATAGGTAAAGCTGTCGCCGGTATCGGGGTCGGTGGAGGACAGTGCGCCGACAAGGGTGTTGACGGGACTGTTCTCCGGGATTGTGCCATTGGAAAGGGAAATGTCGGTGGGAGCCTCGTTTACATTGGTCACGGTAATAGTGAAGGATTTTTCCGTAAAGGCAGCTCCTGAATCTGTTGACCTTACCCTGATCGTGTAAGTGGATTTGGTCTCATAGTTAAAAACCACGGCATTTCTCAGCTGATTTTCGGTAATGCTGAAGCTTGCGTTGTCGGTGCTGCCTTCCCCGGCCACAAAAGTGTAAGTGAAGCTGTCGCCTGCATCAGGATCGGTGGTCGAAAAGGTGCCGATGAGTGAACCTGCGGCAGTGTTTTCGGCAATTGTGCTAGCGGAAAGGCTGATATCGGTAGGTGTATTATTCTGAGCATCAACCTGAAAGATGATTAAAAGAAGGAATAAGCCAGCTATCCCGATCATGCGCAGACGGCCGTAATTAACTGTTTTCATGGTTAAATTCTTTTTAAGGGATATATGTCTGCATGTAACTTAATGAAAATATAGGTTGCTCCGGTGTATGCACTAACCAGTGCTGTTTATAAAATCTTCACAAAAGTAGAAAACTTAGTATTACATGGCTACACCTATTTGATGAACTTGACCTGACGGGGATTGAATATGGATTTTTAGTAAGGCAACAAGTAATGTTTACAATGAAGTGTCGCTTTTTATCTTTATCAGCGCCACAGAAGCATGCGATTCTCCCTGCTTGTTTGTGCCGGAAATGATGTAACCGCCATCAGAGGTCTTTTCAAAACCGCTGCATGTCATCTGGCTGCCTTGTCCGAAATGAGTATAGACCGGGTTGCTGCCATCCAGGTTAGCAGAAATAAGACTGATGGATGAGTACCCACCGGTCGAAGTGATTGAACCAAGGATGATCATCTTATTTCCGTCAACCATAACATTTTTTCCGATATCGTTGCCGCTGCTTCCAAAAAGCAGGGGCGGTGAAGTTTCCGTATCTGATGACAACAGATTGACTTTCCGGATCATTATGTCAGAGGTTCCCGCGGCCAGGGAACTTTTGCTTGTGCCGGCAATGATAAAACTTCCGTCATCGAGTTTCCGGATGCAGTTGCCTTCTTCGTCAGTGGTATTGTCATCAATGGTTGTAAAGGTTACCAATCCACCAATATCATTGGTTATCAGCACAAAAACATTATTTGTCAGCGTGCCCAGTGGGTAACTCTTGGTTCGACCGGTTATGGCTATTCTGTTATCTTCAAGTATTTGCATATGCAGGCCTTCTTCATCCTTGTCACCCCCATAAAGTCTTTGCGAAGGCCAAAGGTCCTTCCCGTTTTTATCAAGGGCAAAAAGCCATATTTGTTTGTCAGCTGTTGCCAGGGCTCTTTTGGCATACCCTGTCATTATGAAGGAGCCATCCCCGGCAACTTCGAAGTGGTATGCCTCAAGGTCATCGATTCTGGCAATTTTCCTTGTCCACAATGTATCTCCGTTTCGGTTCGTGCGGATAAACAATACTTCAAGGTTACCTGTGGTTGCATTCAGGGTTGAACCAAGGATTCCAAAGCCTCCGTCATTCAATGTCTTCAGGCAGTAAGCCTGGTCATCCGTTTCACTGCCGTAATATCGGGCTGTACGGCTTGAATTACCGTATTCATCCGTCATGATAAGGCAGATTTGCCTGCCGGCCACTGCTGTTTCAACTGTTCCCAAAACGGCATATCCCCCGTCAACAAGTGGTTTCACATCCGCACTTGTGAAAACCGGGTATGTATTAAAATATTTAATGAAGGATTCTCTCTGGCCGGTCGAAATATCCTCCTCATCGCAGGCAAAGGCCAGCATGAGAGTGTTAAGGAGGAGCATAATAATTTTCCGTTCCATATATTAACGCTGTTTGCTTGGTGTATAAAATGAAAAATAATAACCTGCCGTCAGCATGAATGTATTCAGCGAAAAATCATCGTCCAGGTAATAATACTTAGAGGAAAAAAGAGTATTGTCATATCGGGTTCCCTCCTTTACCAGGTTGTTTAATCCGATGTTGGCACGAAGGTCGACAAGAATGAATCCCCTGGGCACCTTGTACCGCATGCCGGCTCCTGCAATGGCCCCGTACAGCCATTTATTCCGGTAGTCGTTCATTTTGACGGTCTCGCTCGTGTTAAGCGTCATGTCTTCTTCAGGTCTGTAGGATGCCTGCCCTTTTACCTGGATTGTGCTGGCTACGGCAAACCCTGCCCGAATAAAATAGTTCATTTTACCTGTTATTACATCCCAGGTGAAGGAAACAGGCAATTCGACCCTGTTGTACCTTTCCAGATAAGAAGCTTCGCTGATGGTCTGAACATTGTCGGAACGGGAAAAACTCATCCGGTCTGTAAATGAATACCTGTTCTGTCCGAAAATCAGTTCGAAATTAAACAGCATCCGCCGGCTTATGTACCTTGCCATACCAAACCCCACATGAAATCCGCTTTTCAGATTGCTTTTTCTTTCGGTAACCGTCATATCGAACACAGAAAAAGGCTCA
>JAXDCR010000089.1:0-3032 GCA_034677845.1 Bacteroidales bacterium
TGTCCCAACCCGTAGATGGCCTCATTCCCGTCAAGAACGAATGCCTGGTAAGCACTGAAGGTATTTGTTCCGGCATCATTGAAACCGGTAAACATTGCACCTGCTTCACTTTCGCTCAGCATCAAACCGGATGCCGGTGTCATGAAAGATAACTTCCCGCTGTTGAGGTTTAATGATACCGTAAGGTTTTTGCTTCTGGCTATCAGCTCGGTTCCTTTCTGTTTTATGACCAGATCAGTTTTCCGAGGGGTCATGGTAACCGAAAGGCTCTCCTTCCTGAAATCATGCCCTTCCGGCCATTTCACGATTCTTACTATCGACGGGCTGTAGAATTGAATTTCAATACCAATGCTATCAACTGCAGTTTTGATGCCCAGATCAGTCATGCTGTATGATTGTCCATAGCTGCCAGTGCACGTTAGTGCAACCATGAACAGCAGTATGATAAAACGTTTCATGATCAGTATATTATGACGGATTCAATTAATTCAGCCATTAAAAGGGCGTATCAGGTCAGATCAAGGCCCGGTGATATCAGAGAATCATAATATTAACCTTTTTGAGGTCTCTGGCATCCGAGCTATTGCCATACAGGATTTCGTATTCACCCGGGTTCACGGCCATTTTAACGTCTGATCTGTCAAAGAACTCAAATGATGAATAAGGCAGGTCAATGGACACCTCAACCGTTTTGCCGGCAGCTACATCAACCCTCTGAAAACCTCTCAGGGTTTTCAGCGGACCATCGCTGTCATCTGCTTTGCGGACATAAACCTGTATTATCTCTGTTCCGTCACGTTTGCCGGTGTTTGAAACAGGAACAGCAAGTTTAATGCTTTCACCGCTACTGACCTCAGTACTGCTGACACTGGCTTTCCCGATCATGAACGTTGTATAACTCAGTCCGAAACCAAACGGGAAAAGCGGATCAGACATATAACGGTAAGTCCGGCCTGCCATGGAGTAATCCTCGAAATCCGCAACCTGGTTTATGTCCCTGTAGAAGGTTACAGGCAGCTTGCCTGAGGGATTATAGTCTCCGAAAAGCACATCAGCCACTGCCTGTCCGCCTGACTCGCCGGCATACCATGCCTGGAGGATGGCTTCACAATTTTCAGTTTCAGGTACAAGCCCTATTGCTGATCCTGAGCAATTCACAAGAATAACTTTCTTTCCTGCCTGTTTCAGCATTTTTATGCAATTGCGCTGAACCGCAGGCAACTCTATGTCTGTACGGTCACCGCCTTTGAAGCCCGGCAGTGAGACTGGCATTTCTTCTCCTTCCAGTTCGTTGGACAGGCCACCGACAAAAACCACGAGGTCAATTCCCTTCAGCTTCGCCAGCAAACCTGAAAGATCCTGATCAATCTCTCTTCCGAAGTCAAATTCGATGACTGCCTGCCAGGTGTAACGCTGAGTAAAACGTATCTCTATTTTGTATTTTCTGCCCGCTTCAACTTTGAACGGAATTTTTGAAGTCAGTCCACGCCAGTCTTCGAACTTACTGAAAGATTCACCATTTACAAGCAGCTCAAAAGAACCGGCAGCACTGCACCTGAAAACAATCTCTTCAGTTGCGGAAGCGGTGAATTCAGTTTCAAACCTGGCCGAAAAACCCTCAAGCTTCACTCCGGGAGCCAACTCATGCTTTCCTTCTGTAGCCAGCATCAGCGGGCTTGGAAGCTGCTGATCTGCGACAGGGTCTCCGGACAGGCCGGTATTGTTCCAGTAAGTAGCTTTGAATCCCTGCCTTCCGTCAATGGCACAACCCGGAGCAAAACTGACAATTACCTTGCCGTCAACTATATCGCATGCCTTGTCATAAATTATTTTCTTTGCCGGCACTTTTGATTTGATGCCGTCAAGAACCGTTATTGTCCGTATTGGTGTTCCATTGTAGTTTCCCCATAACATCCTTGCATTATCAGCGTTCGGTCCTATTACGGCTATCTTTCCCGCTGATTTTTTCAATGGGAGGATATTGTTTTTATTCTGCAGCAGCGTCATTGTTTCGCGTGCCATCTCAAGCGCCAGTATTCTGTGTTCTTCATTGTTAATCACAGAAGCCGGGATTTTTGTCCAGGGGACGATGGCGTCATCATCCATTTCACCCAGGTCAAATCTTCCTGTCAGCACGCGCATTAAGCTTTTGTTCATATCTTCTTCCCTTATCAGGTCCATTGAGACAGCATCGGGTGATTTCAGATAATTCCAGTTGTTCCATGTACATTCAAGATCGGTTCCGGCAGGAATGCTCTGTGCCACGGCATGAGTCGGATCAGATGAGTATTTATGGCCATTGTAAAAATCTGCTATAGCGTCGCAATCAGACACAACCAGGTATTTATAGCCCCACTCATCGCGAAGTATTCTCTGCAACAGCCTTGTGTTGCTGCAGCATGGTTCATCTTCGAGGCGCTGATAGGCACACATCACCTGGCGGACATCGGCCTCCTGCACCAGTGCCTTGAATGCCGGAAGGTATGTTTCATACAAATCGCGAGGATCAACATTGGCGACATTAAGTGAGTGACGGCTCCATTCCGGACCGGAATGAACAGCATAATGCTTGGCGCATGCCAGCAGTTTCCTGTATTTTGCCTCCGGCGGGCCCTGCAATCCTTTTACCACCGAGATTCCCATCGTTGATGTGAGATACGGATCTTCACCATAGGTTTCCTGGCCGCGTCCCCACCGCGGATCACGGAAAATGTTGATGTTTGGCGTCCAGACAGAAAGACTCAGGAAGCGTTTGTTTTCCTGGCCTCTCTGCATGGCCTGATTATATTTGGCCCGTGTTTCATCTGACACGGCGCTGAAGATCCGGTATACAAGCTCATCGTCAAATGAGGCAGCCATGCCAACAGGCTGGGGAAAGACGGTCACACTGTCATTGTTGGCCAGGCCATGCAACGCTTCGCTCCACCAGTTGAACTTCTTTATGCCCAGACGCGGGATGGCCTCTGACACATCGCACATAAGTGTGGCTTTCTCGTCAAGGGTAAGCCGGGTTATGAGATCTTTTGCCCGTT
>JAXDCR010000090.1:0-6873 GCA_034677845.1 Bacteroidales bacterium
GCTTCGGGGATCCATGATGAATGCAGCGGATATGACACTGACTCTCCTCAGAGATTTTGCGAGCTCTTCGGTTGGCACGACGAAAGGCTCGCCCCTTAATTGTACAAGGTAATCCAGCGTTCTGATATCCGGAAAGAGGTATCCCTCAGGGCAGCGGTTTGACATCAGGATGAATTTCAGGAAACGTTCTTCATCCGAGTGGATGAATTTGCTGAACTCCATGTTGATTCCGGTTTTATGATTGAGAAGACACAGGTTTCCTGCTCTTTTAAAATTCAGGTTCAGGGTGTTGTTAATTGCCCAAACGAGCCTGTAGTCATTTTCATGCGATGAAATTCCGATCAAACCGAAATTCAGGTTCTGATTGACTTCCAGTTTCAGTATCTTCTTCTTTCTTATGTTTTTTGACTTCATGTGATTGTTGTGCAATTATATCATAATCATCAGTCGGCCGCATATCACATGGAACGTAAAAAATGCCAAATGAGATGTCTATTAAACAGGTGTATTCAGCAGGACAAAACAACGCCTTTCCAAACGGGTTGCACTGCCTTTGCAGATCATGCCGGTGACAATGTCAGGTTTCTATCAGCTGTAAAGCCTGTCTTGCGGCATTCTGCTCAGCCTCTTTCTTTGTGGTTCCTATTCCGCGTCCGATGAGTTCATCGGCGAGGATCAGGTGTGCAATGAAGACCGGAGCGTTGTTTTGTTCTTCAAATTCCTCGAAACTCGTGAAATTAACGGTCTTTTTATTCTTCTGGGCCCATTCAATGATCCGGCTTTTAAAGTCGGTTTCAGTCTCAAGCAAACGGTTCAGGTTAATATGATTCTGGACGATCCGCTCCAGTACAATTCTTTTTGTGTGTACATATCCCCTGTCGAGGTACAGGGCACCGATCAGCGCTTCAAGTGCATCTCCGTATATCGATTTATGGTTGTCATTCGAGGTCTTTGAAATAACCATATCGGCAATTCCAAGCTTGACCGCCATAAGGTTCAGGTTATCCCGGTTCACGACCTTGGATCGCATCTGGGTAAGAAACCCCTCATCTTTGTCAGGAAATTTTTTATACAGGTAATCGGCGATGAGCGAATCCAGTATGGAGTCACCCAGAAATTCAAGCCTTTCATTGTTTACCTTATTGTTACCCGCCACGGTGTGGGAATGTGACTTGTGGATAAGGGCCAGCTGGTAAAGCGAATAGTCACGGGGCAGGAAACCCAGTATCCTTTTCAGCTTTTTCTTGAAGCTTCTATCGGGGACAAAAAGACATTTTTCCCGGCCGAGAATTGCATTAAACACAATGTTATTCTGAAAATTTCTTAAAAATGACGGAAGTGTTATGTCCCCCAAAACCGAAGGTGTTGCTTAAAGCTGCATTGACCACCCTCTTTTGGGCTTTGTTTAGGGTCAGGTTCAGCCGGGGGTCTATTTCCTCATCGGGGACGGAAAAATTGATGGTTGGCGGTACGATGTCATGTTTGATGGCAAATATGCAGGCTATGGCTTCAACAGCTCCGGCGGCACCGAGGAGATGGCCCGTCATTGATTTGGTGGCGCTTATGTTCAGTTTATAGGCATGTTCCCCGAAAACCTTGAGAATGGCTTTTGCTTCCGCAATATCACCAAGCGGTGTAGCCGTGCCGTGCACGTTGATGTAATCAATTTCTTCCGGTTTCATGCCGGCATCGCTGAGTGCATTTTGCATCACAAGCATGGCCCCCTCGCCTTCCGGATGGGGAGCTGTAAGGTGGTAAGCGTCAGCCGACATGCCTCCGCCCGCCAGTTCGGCATAAATGCTGGCCCCACGGCTAAGGGCATGTTCAAGTTCTTCAAGGACAAGTGTGCCGGAACCCTCTCCCATGACAAAACCATCCCTGGTCTTATCGAACGGCCTGGAAGCCGTCTTGTATTCCGCATTGTTGGTGGACAGGGCATGCATGGCATTAAAACCGCCGATCCCCGGTTCAACAATTGTTGCTTCCGAACCACCGGCAAGAAAAATATCAGCTTTGCCCAGCCTGATCAGGTTAAAAGCATCAACGATAGCATTGGTGGCGGTTGCACAGGCTGAAACGGTGGCATAATTCGGTCCCCGGAAACCATACTTGATCGAGATATGTCCCGCTGCTATATCGGAAATAAGTTTCGGGATGAAAAACGGATTGAAACGGGGGACTCCCTCATTTTTAAAGTACTCTGACATTTCGCTGAGAAAGGTGTTGAATCCCCCGATACCGGATCCAATGATCACACCAACCCTTTTTCTGTCAATTACCTCGAGATCAAGACCTGCATCCTTTATTGCCTCATCCGCAGATATTAAGGCAAAAATGGTATACAGGTCGTATTTTTTGATCTCCTTGCGTTCGAAATAATCTTCTGCCTTGAAATTCTTTACCTCGCAGGCAAATTTTGTTTTGAAGTTTTCGGTGTTGAAACGCGTTATCAGATCAGAACCACTTACCCCGTTGACCAGGTTCGTCCAAAAATCCCTTACGTTATTCCCCAACGGAGTGATAGCACCTAGTCCTGTTACGACAACCCGTTTCAGCTCCATAAAAACATGCGTAGGTAAAAAATGCTTACTTTTTCACATTTTCATCAATGTACTTGATGGCTTCGCCAACAGTCGAAATATTTTCTGCAGCATCATCCGGAATGCCGATATTAAATTCTTTCTCAAATTCCATGATCAATTCAACTGTATCCAGTGAATCAGCACCCAGATCATTAGTAAAACTGGCTTCGGGAGTTACTTCACTTTCATCAACACCTAGCTTGTCAACAATGATGGCTTTTACTCTTGATGCAATGTCTGACATAATACCAAGTTTTAGTTATTAATTTTTTTACAATGTTGTGCAAAGAAAATGCAATAATTAGGAAAAACCAAAAAAAATACTACTTTTCTTTGGAAAAGCAGGTGCTTTTAATTGGTTTTAAAAATTTGTTATTGTACGCTAAAACAATATGTTCCGATGGTAAATCTGGCTATTTTTGCCTCCGGCAGCGGCACCAATGCTGAAAACATAATCAGATACTTCAGCCATAAAAGCCTTATCAGGGTTACCTGTGTCTGCACAAATCGACCGGATGCCCTTGTTATCGAAAAGGCAAAAAAGTATGAAGTTCCGGTTTTTGTTTTTTCAAGGGAAGATTTGTACACGACAACAAGGGTTCTTGATTATCTTAAAGACAAGAAGATAGACTGGATTGTCCTGGCTGGCTTTCTCTGGCTGGTTCCAGGCAGTCTGCTCAGCCATTTCAGAAACCGGATCGTGAATATTCATCCTGCCCTCCTGCCAAAATACGGAGGTAAGGGAATGTATGGCGAACATGTTCACCGGGCGGTTATCGCAAACGGAGAAAAGGAATCCGGGATTTCCATCCATTTTGTGAACCCGGAATATGATCGCGGAAACCTGATTTTTCAGGCCCGGTGTCCGGTTTTCCCCTCAGACTCTCCCGAATCACTGGCCGCCAGGGTGCATGAGCTTGAATACAGGTATTATCCCGAAGTCATCGAAATGATAGTCCTGGGGCCCCTTCCCCGTGACACGTGATGAGGTCTTTGGTTTTTTTGCACGCAATGTAAAGTAAGGCTTCAGCCCATGAATTCATTTCCGACTTTCCGTGCGCGTTCGGGTTTATCCAGGTCAATGCCGATGGCAAGTCCGATTTCAACAAGCAGGTTCCAGCCTGCGCACAGCAGCACATAGGGTTTAAGTTCCCCCGCCTCGGGCACTCTGATCGTGGTAAATGGTGTATCATGGTCAGCCAGGGCCACTACCTTAAGACCCACTCCTTTGGAAAGCACCTCGTTGAACTTGTCACACTCCTCGGCTATGGGATCAATGACAAATACGATATCATCCTTTTCCATCACTTCTTCAATGCCGTGAACGGCATATGTGCCTTCCAGATAATCTGACTTTTTCCGTGTAATTTCGTTGGTTTTCAGGGTGAGTTCTTCAGCCACCCCGTCGTTGTATCCAGCGAAATAAATTGTGGGGGCCTTTGCGGCAATTTTGACAGCTTCGCTGTTGATGGGCATGGTAAGTGCCTCCTCCAGAAGGGCCGGCAGTTTTGTCAGGCCTTCATGGTTGCCCTTTTTCCGTATATGCCAAAGGATTGTCTCATAAAAAAGAGCCTGTTCGACAACGCTTTTGGTTGCAGCCACAGCCTGTTCCCATCCGCAGTTCAGTACGAAAGTGCGGGTACATTCTTTTTCAAGTAGAGTATCCTGGTTTGCGGTCAGTGCAAACCTGTTTTTATTGCCGGCTTCAGCCAGCTTTTTGGCCAGCAGCACCACTTCCTTGGTCCTCCCCGAGTTTGAGGCCAGAAAGACAGCAAAGGATGACAGGTCGTACTGTGAAGCCTGCCTTGAACCTTCCGTGGCAATTGGCAGGTTCATACCCCATGACAGCGATTTCCGGATGGCGTTCTTTGCGGGGAATATGCGGCTGGATCCCTCACCGGTAAGCAGCAGCCTTCCGGCAGAACGGATCTCTCCGGCAACTTCCCGTGTCCGGTCCGGATTGAATTTTTTCACAATATCTGTCGTTTGCATCATTTCCTGCACCAGGGCATACTTTGAATAACGATTGTCTTTTAGGTTCATTTTCCTTGTTTTAAATGGTTTATGTTTCTTATGATCCGAATTCCCGGAAACTTTACAGGGATTTTTTTGTTTTCCTGAGTTGCTCGATCCGCTGACGCAATTCTTCTGTCTCCTGCCGCACCTGGATAATAAAACTGTTATCCTCGACCTTTCCTATGGCTGCCGTCATTTCATTCATATCCCTGAAGGTTATCTGCCTGAAATGGTTATCATAGTCCTTTTTCCTCGTCAGGTACACCTGATCACAGACATATTGCTGAATGTCCAGTAATTTTCCGAGTGCCGCGTTCCACTCCTCCTCCTGAATGGATGACTTACCCGATAATTCACAAAGCGTTGCGAAAGCGTGCTTTTGCTTGTCAAGCGGATACCGGTTCCAGAGCCTGTCATAGCGTTTATGGATTTCTTTCCAGGATTGCAGTTTGCCTGAACCGATATCAGCCCGCAGTATGTCCACATCTTTCTTTTGCATGATCTGTCCCCCAAGGTTGATCCATTCTTTCACCCTTCTGCCTTTCAGTCTGTTGACCATTTGATCCAGGCTCATTCCGGGGTGGGCCTGAAGGAAATCGGTCACATTCCTGACGGCATAGTAATGAAGCATATCTCCATAGGCATGATAGGATTGGTACGGTTTCAGGATGACAGCTTTTCTTTTTGAGTTTTCCATACCTTCGCCCAGCACCTCCAGGCTTTTCACATGCTCCTCCTTTCCGGACAGAAGGGCACGTCCGAGGGATAACAGCTGTGCTTCAGCAGTTTCAGAAGGATCTTTCCCATTTTGTTTCAGACTGGCTTTTGCCGTCCAGATTTCAAGCAGATGACGGGCATGGATGATCTCCTCGATGGTGTCAGGGGCAAAGGTTTCAAATTCTATGTGCTGAATTTTTCTTACCCGTTTGTCCCGGTTGATGAATTTCCATGAATTACGGGCCAGGGCGTACATATTGTGCATCCACCAATACGCAGGAAGCACTTCCAGCTGATTTTTGGAAGCGTTGTTATTGAGAAGGGAAAAAGGCAGCTGGATATCCAGCTCTGCCGGGTAATCCGCTTTGGAAAGAAGAACAAAGGAAGCGAAGCGGCAGGAATGCTTTACGCTTGTGCAAAGTCCCGGCCAGAATCCTCTTCCGGCCTGTATTTCATTGTCATTTGCCCGGCTGTTGTGGTTGGAACCGATTGTGGCACCTGCAGCCATATTGCTCTGTCCCATCACCACCGAGGCGATCAGGAAGGAGTTGTTGTGGTGCTGCTCATGCGCAGGGAAAATCAGGTTGTTCAGCACTTCACAGCAGGAAATCGTTGAGTTATCTCCCAGGAATGAGTTTATAAGCCTTGCGCCGTATTTCAGGTTTGAATTGTTGCCAAGGATGAATTTGACAGCCTTGCATCCATAAAAGATATGGCAGCCGTATCCGATGATGCCGTTGACAAGTTCCACGCCTTCTCCTATCTGAGTGGGTTCTTCTTTGGAGGAATTAATTGTCAGGTTTTTGAGTTTATTGGCACCTTTTATATAACAGTGGGATCCAATTTTAACATCCTTCAGGATCAGGGAGTTTTTGATTATGCAGTGTTCGCCGGTTGTTCCATAAAGACCGCGTCTGTTATCAAAGGCCTGTTGGGTCATTTGTTTCAGATTTGTCAGCATGGGCGTGTCATCTCTGTACTTTGCCCACAGGTAGGCATCAGCGGTAATGATGCCGTCAAAAGGAAGGATTTTGCGGCATCCGGTTTCATTCATTATGTCCAGCCATGTGCGGACGTTTTCAGGTTCACCGTCTTTCACGATTCCATTACCGAACTTGGCATGGTCAGTGGTGTGCATTTCGTCGATATTGAACAGGATGCAGCGGTTGCCGATTATGTAATGCGCCAGGTAATGCACATCAGATATGGCCACATCGTCGCCTATGTCACATGATATGACCAGGCTGTTTGTTATCCCGGCAGGAATTCTCAGGTCGTGGTGCTGAAGGATCACATTACGCAGACAACCTATTCTCACCAGACCGAAAAATTTTGAATTCTTTATCAGGTTGGTATCAAACTGCTCGGTGACAAGAATGTTGTCCCAGTTGTCAGCCGTGTTGTCGTTTTTGACAAGCTTTTCAACCTCGTCGGCCCTGAGGTGCCGCCATCCGCCTGCCGGTGGCCGGCTTTGAAGATTCCGCAAATAATATTCGTCTTTTCCTGGAGGCAGGTATCCGGTGGGTATGAAACCGAAACCCATGTTTTCAGGAGGTAC
>JAXDCR010000091.1:0-20491 GCA_034677845.1 Bacteroidales bacterium
CTCAAACGTGGAGGCAGAAAAGACGATTACGTCTCCCTTCTTGGAAGGCATTTCAAAATAGCCGGGTACAAAAAGGTCCTCCTTGAAGTCATAACCTCTTCTTAACTCCCTGATGTATTCGATGCCATAATACCAGTCCGGGGCCGGTATAAACTCCGCTTCCTTTGAAAACTGCATGTGAAGGAAAGGATATCTTTCATACAGCTGTATCTTGATGCCATTGGTCACGTAACTGACCTTTGAGTTTGCGTACATGTTGGCCTTGCTGAGGCTGTGAATGTTTCTGAAAGCCAGGAAAGGTCTGAATCTCAGCCGCACCGGAACATCGGATTCAACAATGGTATAGCGGATAAGCACCTGGTCCTCCTTTTCAGCCAGCAGGGATTCCTTTTTCACCACCACCCCTCCTACCCTGTAAAAGAGCGTCGGTGTCGGATCTGCCTGAAAATCCCTGACATATTTATGCCCGCGGGGACTGTAATGATCACCCTGGTATTTATGGATACCAAGGTTGAATTCATTGTTTCTTTCTATGATCGTTTCGTCAAATGAGGAAAGCAACACGTGCCGGTCTCCTTCCAGGTTTTCGACGGGGGCGACGAGCAATCCATGATACTTCCTTGTATTGCAGTAAATTAGTGTGGTGGAACAATAAGAACCCGCCCGGTTGCTTCTGATGATTTCCTTGCCCAGAGAATACTCAAGATTGATCAGCTGGGCCTTGTCAAATTTTAAATAAGACATGTAAGCGCTTTTTTATTATACAAGGTAATGATTTAATTGTTCCGAACATATTCTGCTTTGGTGTTTTTCATAACAAAGATACCATAATATCTTTATGTTACAACGACTTTGGAAGGGTTTAAATGGCGATATTCCCAAATAAAACAACGCATGTTGTCGACCATAACCAAGAATAATTTAAATTTGAAAACTTTGTCAGATCATCTATGCATCCGGTACGGCTGTTGCTCATTCTTATGTTGTTCGCATCCTGTTCAGGGCGTAACGGCAATTTTTCGGTCACCTGCCAGGTTACTGAACCCGGAGACGGAAGCGGAACCATGTACCTGTCAAGGCGCACCCTTTCAGGTTCTGAAGCAGTGGATTCAGCCCTGGCCGACAAGTCTGGAGTGTTCAGGCTTGAAGGTTATACTGAAAAACCGGATTTTTTCATTTTGTATGTTAAACCGCAGCAATACATAAACCTGATCATTCACCCGGGAGACAGGATTAACGTGATTGCACAGTCCTCTTCCTTCGACTACCGGTATATTGTTGAAGGATCGAAGGACTCCAGGCTTGTACAGGAACTTGTCGCCAAGCAGGCAGGAACGCTGCAGAAAATCACGGAAATAAGCACCGTCTATGAGAACAGCATCGGATCGCCTGGTTTTGACAGCATCAAAGCACGGATAGACAGACAGTATGACAGTATTGTTTCAGACCATTACAGTTATTCGGTGGACATGATAACAAACAATCCTTCGTCGCTGGCCAGCCTGATGGCGCTTTACCAGCAGCTGGGAAGGAACATACCGGTGTTCGATTATAAGGAGGACCTGGCATATTATGAGCTGGTAGATTCCGCTCTTTCCGGTCTGTATCCTTCATCCGAGGCTGTCCGGGATCTTAACAGGAAGGTAAATGAAATACGGGAATCGCTTGTTCTGGAACCGGGTTCCCCCGCCCCTGACATTAACCTGCCGGATAAGGATGGAAAGCCTGTTGCACTGTCCTCACTCAAGGGTAAGCCTGTGCTTCTGTGCTTCTGGGCTTCATGGTCCCCCCTGAGCCTGGAGCAGAACAGGCTTCTGCGGTCATCATACGGAAGGCACAGCAGGGATGGCCTTGAATACTACCAGGTTTCACTCGACCGGACAAGAGAATCCTGGCTTGCCTCCCTGGAACGGGAGCAGCCTGCCGGTATCCAGGTCAGTGACCTGCAGTACTGGGATTCACCGGTTGTTGAGACTTACCGTGTTGACAAGCTTCCTTTGTACTATCTGATTGACAGGGAAGGGAGGATAGCCGGAAAAATTTCTGATGCTGCTGAGGCTGAGAACATGATATCGGCATATCTCAGTGATTGATGCAGTCACGGCAAACAGTTATCCCGATGGGGTAAATAAAAATTAGGATAATGAAAACTATAATACTGTTTCTTTTTCTTTTTGCATTCAGCCTGTTGTCATGCCAGAAGAACCGTGTTGTCGTTTCAGGCAGTATCGGCAATGCCAGGGACACGGTTCTCCAACTGGCTGAAGTCAACGTTTATGATTCAAAACCGCTGGATTCCGTCAGGCTGGGCAGAAGAGGAAGGTTCCGTTTTTCCTTTGCGGCTGATGCCCCAGGCTTTTATCAGCTGAAGCTTCCGAAGGACCTGAGCATCGCCCTGTTCCCTAAGCCCGGTGATCACATCAGGGTAACCGCTGATTATAAAGACCTTCTGCCGTCCCTTGTCATGGAGGGGTCGGATGATACGCAACAGCTTCTGAAGCTGGTCCGCAACCTGAATGCCACCAAGGCAGCCCTGGATTCGCTCGGCGCCCTGTTCGAAACTGCCGGCAGTGATTCAGCCAGGCAGCGGCTCTCTTCCGAATACGCTGAGAAGGTGGAATCGCACCGCAAGTTCTCGGTGGCCTTCATCCTGACCCATTATAATTCGCTGGCCAGCCTGTATGCCCTGTATCAGCAGTTCCAGCCCGGCTCATACGTGTTTTACAAAAACACGGATCTTCAGTATTTCAAAATAGTAAGCGATTCATTATCGAAATACTATCCGGCATCAAAACATGTTATTTCATTGAAGGCATTTACAGACAACATGATCAGCCAGTACAACTCAAACCTGTTAATGCAGCTTGCCCGGAATGCAGAGGAAGCATTGCCTGAGATAGCCTTGCCCAATATAGCGAACGATACCGTTACTCTGGCTTCCCTGAAAGGAAAGTATGTGCTGATCAACTTCTGGGCATCCTGGAGCGATGCAAGCATGGAACAGAACGCGGAACTGATCAAAATATACAACCAGTATAAAAACAAGGGGTTTGAGGTACTCGCGGTTTCATTTGACACCTCAGTTGACTCATGGACCCGCGCGATCAAATACGATGAGCTTTACTGGATCAACCTGATTGACGAAAGGTACCCCCGGTCTCCCGTCGCCGTCAGCTATAACGTCACCGAGCTTCCCTGCACCTATCTGGTTGACAGGGATAATGTGTCGATACTGGGAAAAAATTTCACCCCTGCTCAACTGCAGGCCAGACTTGCTGAACTGCTTAAATAAAATGCCTTGCCGGAAAGAAAGAAAATCTATTTTATTTCTGACGCTCATCTGGGGCTGTACCCGGCTGAAAAAAGTGCTGAACGGGAAAAGCTGCTGTTAAGCTGGCTGAACGGTATCCGTCAGGATGCCTCGGAGCTTTACCTGCTGGGTGATATTTTTGACTTCTGGCATGAATACCGGCATGTGGTGCCCCGCGGATATACGCGTTTGCTGGGAAAGCTCGCGGAGCTTTCTGACGGGGGCATCAGGCTGCATTATTTCACAGGGAACCATGATATCTGGATCACGGATTATCTGCCCTCGGAAATTGGTATGACGTTGTACAGGCATCATGTATTCCGGGAGATTGACGGTTACCGCTTTTATATCGGTCACGGCGACGGTCTGGGTTCAGGGGAGACGGGTTACAGGCTGATGAAAGCCGCCTTTACAAACAAGGCGCTTCAGTGGATCTTTGCCCGTCTTCATCCGGACACGGCAATGGCATTCGGCAAATGGTGGTCGCGCAAAAGCCGCTATTCAAAGGGAGTGACAGCTGAGCCGTACCGGGGCGATGACAATGAAAAGCAGGTTCTTTTTGCCAGGCAGTTTCTTGTCAGGGAGCCCGTTGATTTTTTTATTTTCGGGCACCGGCACATTCCTTTTGATGTCAGGGTCGGACAAAACTGTAGGGTGGTAAACCTGGGCGACTGGATCAGCCACTTTACCTACGCGGTCTGGGACGGTAAGGAGCTGCAGCTTCATTCGGCCGTTCGGGACAAAGAATCAACAATCCTCAGGAAATAAAAAAAAGAGGCTGCCCCGGCGTTGAGACAGCCTCTTTGCATCTTAGCGGATTATATCAGATCAGTGAGGTTGCCAGCGTAACGCCGACGACCACGATTGACACCATGCTCATCAGTTTGATCAGAATGTTGAGGGAGGGGCCGGAGGTGTCTTTGAAAGGATCGCCTACGGTGTCACCCACGACGGCTGCTTTGTGATTGGTGCTTCCCTTGCCGCCAAGGTTGCCCTCTTCAATGAATTTCTTTGCATTGTCCCATGCCCCGCCGGCATTGGCCATGAAGATGGCCAGAATGAATCCGGTTGCCACGCTTCCGACCAGGAGTCCCATTACCCCTGCGGGACCGAAAAGTATTCCGACAAAAATGGGGATGAGGATGGCGAGCAGCGAAGGCAGCATCATTTCACGCTGGGCACCGCGGGTTGATATGGCCACGCACTGGGCATAATCCGGGTCTGCCTTGCCTTCAAGGATTCCTTTTATCTCGCGGAACTGGCGCCGCACTTCATCGACCATCGCCTGCGCGGCACGGCCGACGGCCTTCATCGAAAGTCCGCAGAACATGAATGCAGCCATGGAGCCGATAAAGGCGCCAACCAGCACGCGGGGATTCATCAGGTCAATCCGGAAGTAGCTGATCACATCCTGTATGCTTGCGTTATGAACATTGACCCCGACAGCTGCTTCAAACGCAGCGGCTTTTTCAGGCAGGCGTGCAAGACCCACCTTTATTTCCTCGACGTAGGAGGCCAGCAGGGCAAGAGCGGTAAGGGCGGCAGAACCGATGGCAAATCCCTTTCCGGTGGCAGCTGTTGTATTGCCGAGCGCGTCAAGTGCATCTGTACGCTTGCGGACTTCGGGTCCCAGGTGGCTCATTTCGGCATTGCCTCCCGCATTGTCGGCAATGGGGCCATAGGCATCCGTTGCCAGGGTGATCCCCAGGGTGGAAAGCATGCCGACGGCTGCAATTCCTATGCCGTACAGTCCCATGCTGATGTTGGTGAAGACAAAGTTAGAGGCAAAAATATAGGCCAGGGTGATAGCGGTAACGACAATAAGCACAGGGAAAGCGGTCGAGATCATGCCTGTGCCGATGCCGCCGATGATGACTGTGGCAGGCCCTGTCTGTGAGGCGGAGGCGATGGACTGTGTGGGTTTGAAGGCCGATGAGGTATAGTATTCAGTTGTCTTTCCTATGGCAATGCCGGCCACGAGTCCCGCTATCATAGCGCCCCAGATGCCTATGAAATTGGGGATATGGAGACCCCACAGTATCAGCAGGGCAAAAATGGCAATGAAAACGGAACTTGTATTAACCCCCCGGCTGAGGGCAGCCAGCAGGTCTTTCTGCGAGGCGCCTTCCCTGGTGCGGACAAGGAAAATGCCAAGGATGGAAAGCACGATGCCCACGGCTGCAATCAGCATGGGGGCAATGACGGCGTTGAACTGGGTCGTCAGGGCATTATAACCTGTGAATCCTGCGGCTGACAAACCCGCTGCCGTAAAACCGGTGGCACCCAGCGCAGCTGTTGACAGGATGGAGCCACAGTAGGATTCATAAAGGTCAGCTCCCATGCCGGCAACGTCGCCCACGTTATCACCCACGTTATCTGCAATGGTGGCAGGGTTCCGGGGGTCATCCTCGGGAATGCCGGCTTCCACCTTACCGACCAGGTCGGCACCCACATCGGCAGCTTTGGTATATATGCCTCCGCCCACGCGTGCAAACAACGCCTGCGTGGAAGCTCCCATACCGAAGGTAAGGGTGGTGGTGGTAATGATGATAAGTTTCATGGAAGGATCAGAAGCAATGGTCTGAGTCGTGGAATGATCCAGGGCGCCGATAACAAAATTCAAAGCATAGAACCAGATGGATATATCCAGCAGTCCCAGTCCCACCACCACAAGACCCATCACCGCTCCTGACCTGAAGGCAATTTTCAGACCATGGTTCAGCGATTTCTGCGCAGCGTTGGCAGCCCTGGCTGAAGCATAGGTCGCGGTCTTCATGCCCAGAAAACCTGACAACCCGCTGAAAAACCCACCTGTCAGAAAGGCAAAAGGCACCCAGGGATTCTGTATTCCAAATCCGTATGCCAGTATGGCAAAAACTGCGGTAAGAATAATGAATACAATGGTGACAACTTTATACTGTTGTTTCAGATAAGCCATCGCACCTGTTCTGACATGCAAGGCAATCTTTTTCATGGTGTCGGTGCCTTCATCGGCAGCCATCATTTCTTTGAAAAAGTAATATGCAAATCCCAATGCCAGCAGAGATCCGATCGGCACCAGAAAAAATAGGTTATTTAACATGAGTATAATTACTTTAAGTTAATAATAAATGTTTGTTATACAATTGAAATCCAAATACATAAGTATCAAGTCCGCTAAAACACGGCCGTAAAGATAATCATTTTGTGTTCTTAAAAGAATCCGCTGCTGAAAATTTTGCCCGGTTATGAATATCTATCATTTTTGCTTGCATAGTTATTCAGTTTCATTTATTTTTATGTTACATTTTCGTTTTCGGGATGCACAGCCGCACACGCTTCACACTTGCCTTCATTGTAATCATTCATGGCCTTCTGGCCGCACAACCTTCAATCACCGGCCATGACCGGGTCAGGGAACTGCTGATCGAATCGGTTGCGGGTGATGACGGCGAAGCCGACCTGGAAGCACTTGTCGGAGATCTTGAACACCTGAAGGATCATCCTCTTGACCTGAACACCGCCACCCGTGAGGAACTGCGGCAACTCAGCTTTCTGACGGATTTTCAAATCAGCAGCCTTGTTGCATACCGCGACAGCAACGGTTATTTTCTAAGCATTTATGAATTGCCCTTTGTATATGGATTTACCGATAAAACGGTTGCCCTGTTGCTTCCTTATGTAACGCTTGCCGGCGGGCAGTCACCCCGGAGGGTCCCTTCCGAAGGTTCATGGCTGGACGGAAGCAGCGAGCTTGTTCTGAGCGGCCAGCGCCTGCTTGAAAAATCAACGGGTTACAGACGGAAGGATACCGTTGACATTTCCTCACCTTATCCCGGAAACCCCTGGCGTTATTATGCAAGGTACGGTTATCGGAAAAGTGACAGGATGGAGGCGCAGCTGACGGCTGAAAAGGATCCGGGCGAAAGTTTTTTTGCAGGTTCCAACAAATCAGGATTTGATTTTTATTCCGCGCACATAATGCTGAAAACGAACGGGATCATTCAGTCTCTGGTCATTGGGGATTACAGGCTGCAGTTCGGCCAGGGCCTAACTTTGTGGAGCGGCCTGTCTCCCGGAAAATCATCCCTTCCCCTGAATGTTGTCAAAAGACAGGGCAACCTGAAAGCATTCTCTTCATCGGACGAGAACGACTTTTTCAGGGGAGCGGCTGCGACCCTCGCAAGGGGCAGGTTCAGGTTCACGGGATTTATTTCGCTGTTGCAACGTGATGCCAACCTGGCAGATACCATAATTGAGGGAAAACAGGCATTTGCTTCCTTTCAGGAAAGCGGATACCACCGCACCGCCAGTGAGCTGGCAGATGAGAATGCTGTGAGGGAACTGGCATTCGGCTCCAACCTCAACTTTAACGGGAACCGGTTCAGGACAGGATTTACCTGGGCAGGCTACAGCCTGGGAGGCTTTCTGAAGAGGGGTGACAAACTTTATCAGGCCTGCGATTTTTATGGAAGCTCATTGGTGAATATGGGACTGGATTACATCCTCACCCTGAACAGAGCCCAGTTTTTTGGAGAGTTCTCGTTCGGCAATGGCAAGGTGGCCGCCCTGAACGGAGCCCTTTTCAGCATCAGCCGGTTTGCTTCAGTTGCCCTTCTGCAAAGAATCTATCCGCAGGGTTTCTTTTCCCTGCACTCGGCCGCTTTTTCGGAAGGATCGCGTGATTCGAACGAAAAAGGAGTATACGTTGGCGCCGTCATTCATCCCCGGGCCGGATGGACCCTGTCGGCTTACGGGGACTTCTTCAGATTTCCCTGGCCGCGCTATCAGGCGACATCGCCTTCCCGCGGGTCAGATTACCTGATGATGGCTGAATATGCTGCCGCAAGCGGCTTTGAGATCTACATTCGCTTCAGGTTTGAAAAGGGACAGGTTGATTATAAGGGTGACTCCCTGCCAGTGCCGCAGCTGCATGTGGCCGACAGGGGGGGACTGAGGCTGCATGCTTGCTGGTTTCAGGCAGGGGGATTGCGACTGCAGTCACGCCTGGAATTCACATGGAGTGAATCGGCCGGCCGGCCGGCAGACAAGGGATGCCTGTTCTACCACGACACAGAGTATGGCTTCAGGAAGGTGCCTCTGACAGTGAGTTTCCGTTACACATGGTTTGGCACGGACAGCTATCATTCGCGGATCTATGCCTATGAAAAAGAGATCAGGCCATCTTTCAGTACATCCGCGCTCTTTGACAGGGGCAGCCGTGCATACCTGCTTATGCGCTGCGACTTTACGGAATCGGTCTCCTGCTGGCTGAGGTTTTCCCGGACCCATTATGCAAATGCTGCCTCCATAGGTTCAGGATACGATTTGATCGGTTCAGATGCAAAACATGAATTGCAGCTGCAGATCAGGGTTGCCTTCTGAAATCTGCCGGTGGCTGAAATGGGGCTGGCAACTTCTTTATTACCGCAGACTTCCATTTATTTAAAAAATTGCTATTTTTGCAGTTCTTTATGGGGGGACAATTATAACTTATTTATAGTAAATCAATTAAAATGAAGGCATATACGACCAGCCAGATTAAGAACTTAGTGATTGCCGGCAATTCAGGGTCAGGTAAGACAACCCTTGCCGAAGCCATGCTCTTTGAAGGGGGCATCATCGAGCGCAGGGGAGAGGTGGAAAGCAAAAACACAGTATCTGATTTTAAAGAAATTGAACAGAACAATGGTTGTTCAGTTTTCTCCTCGCTTTTATACACACAATACAATGATTATAAAATCAACCTGATTGACGCACCGGGCCTGGATGACTTTATAAACGGACTCGTTTCAGCCCTGCCGGTGGCTGACACGGCACTTATGGTGGTAAACGCCCAGAACGGTGTTGAAGTGGGCACTGAAATTCACGCCCGGTATCTGGCCAGGGCAAACAAACCCATCATTTTTGTGGTCAACCACCTGGATCATGAAAAGGCCAACATGGACAAGGCCCTGGAATCCATAAGGGAAAGGTTTGGCAATCACGCCGTGGTCGTGCAGTATCCCCTCAATCCCGGCAGTGGCTTCAATGCCATAATCGATGTACTCACGATGAAAATGTACCAGTTCCCGACGGAAGGCGGAAAGGCTGAGGTTAAAGACATTCCCCCTGACCAGAAAAAACATGCGGAAGAACTGCACAGTGCCCTGATTGAAAGAGCTGCCGAAAGTGATGAATCGCTTATGGAACAGTTTTTTGCCAACGACACACTTACTCCCGAGGAATTCCGGAAGGGGATAAAGGCGGGATTGATGCAGCGTGGACTGTTCCCGATATTCTGCATTTCTGCAAAGAAAAACATCGGCGTGAGCCGGCTGATGGAGTTCATCACCCAGGTTGCCCCTTGTCCCGACGACCTTCCGGCACCCAAAGCGGGAGACATTGAGGTCAGATGTGATGCAAAGGGACCTGCCACGCTGTTTGTCTTTAAATCGGCAGTGGAAACCCACATCGGTGAGATCAATTATTTCAAGGTGATGTCGGGCGAGATAAAAGAGGGCATGGACCTTGTAAATACCACCACACAGAATAAGGAACGTATAGCACAGATCTTTGCGGTTGCCGGGAAAAACCGCATCAAGCTGCCGGGCATGGTGGCCGGCGATCTCGGGGCCACTGTCAAGCTGAAGGCAACCAGGACAAATCATACGCTTTCCTCAGACAGCAGTTTGAAGTTCGGGGCCGTTGAATTCCCTGAACCTAAATACCGGACGGCCATTAAGCCCGTCAGTGAAGGCGATGAGGAAAAACTCGGCGAAGCTTTGCAGCGGATGAACTTCGAGGATCCCACCATTCAGATAGAATATTCAAAGGAACTCAAGCAGATCATTTTATCGGGTCAGGGTGAATATCATCTCAATATCCTGAAATGGCATCTGGATAATATTTTTAAAATCAATACCGAATATCTGGCGCCCAAAATTCCATACCGGGAAACGATCACAAAGTTCGCACAGGCTGATTACAGACACAAGAAGCAATCAGGAGGGGCGGGTCAGTTCGGGGAAGTCCATATGATAATTGAACCCTACAAGGAGGGTGCACCGGATCCGGATATGTTCAGGATAGACGGCAAGGACCAGAAAATATCCATTCGTGACAAGGAGGAGATAACCCTGGCCTGGGGGGGCAAGCTGATTTATTACAACTGTATCGTCGGCGGATCGATTGATGCGCGTTTTATGCCAGCCATCCTGAAAGGCATTATGGAAAAAATGGAGGAAGGTCCCCTGACCGGTTCCTATGCCCGCGATATAAGGGTTTTTGTGTATGATGGAAAAATGCACCCGGTAGATTCAAATGAGATTTCTTTCAGGCTGGCAGGAAGGAATGCATTCAGCATTGCCTTTAAAAAAGCCAATCCCAAGATACTGGAGCCTGTTTACCAGGTTGATGTGCTGGTTCCCGGCGACAGGATGGGAGATGTGATGAGCGACCTGCAGGGTCGCCGGGCTGTGGTCCTTGGCATGACCACGGAGATGGGCTTCCAGAAGATAACAGCCAAGGTGCCTCTTGCCGAAATGTACAAGTATTCCACCGCCCGGAGCTCTCTGACCGGCGGAAGGGCGATGTATACAATGAAATTTCTTGAATACGAGCAAGTTCCTGGAAACGTGCAGGAAGAATTGCTGAAGGCATACGAGGCAGAAGAAAAGGAAGAATAGATTTTTTGACGAAACAGGTCATCTTGTATCAGGCTGTCCCTGTCGGGACAGCTTTTTTATTCCCCGTGGCGGACGGCCCGGATGAAGCGGCCGACAGATTCCGCAGAATCACCTTCCCGGTCGAGCATGTCAATAAATGCACTTCCGATGATGGCACCACTGGCATAGCGGCATGCAGCGGAATATGACCGGTGGTTTGAAACGCCAAAACCCAGCAAGGCCGGATGCGACAGTTTCATGTCACGCACCCTGGCAAAGTAATCCAGCTGTGAGGCGCTGAAACCATCTTTCACACCTGTTACGGAGGAGGCGGCCACCAGATAAATGAAACCTTTGCTGATGCTGTCGATCATGCGGATACGGTGTTCAGGGGTAAGGGGACTGACAAGGAAAATGTTGAACAGCCCCGCGTCGGTGAAAAGATCGCTGTATTCCCTGCAAAAAACCTCAGGGGGCAGGTCGGGAAGTATGACGCCGTCGATGCCGGTTTCGGCACAGCTGAGGCAGAACTGGTCCATGCCATAACGGAGCACCGGATTCAGATACCCCATCAGCAGCAGGGGGATATCAGTCTTTAGCCTGATGCCCCTGAGCTGGTTGAAAAGTAGTTTTAAGCTCATACCCTGTTTCAGCGCCTTGCTGTTGCTTTGCTGGATTATGGGCCCATCGGCAAGGGGATCCGAAAAGGGGATGCCGATTTCTATCATATCGACACCGTTACCTGACAGCGCTTCGATGATGCGGACGGTGGATTCAGGTTCAGGATATCCGGCCGTGAAATAAACTGACAGGATATGGTTTGTTTTGTTGCTGAAAAGATGCTGAATGCGGTTCATGTTTCGGATGTTGTTTGTTTACCATGCTGACATCTGGATTCCGGATTCCGGTAGCGATAACTCCGGTTAAGTCAATTGGTTCATGTATCTGATATAGGTTTCCATGTCCTTGTCACCTCTTCCGGACAGGTTAACAACGATGCAGTCGTCCTTTCCGGCGCCGACCCCGCCGATGGCTGCCAGGGCGTGGGCAGGCTCAAGTGCCGGGATGATGCCTTCAAGCCGTGCAAGCCTGAATGCCGCTTCCAGGGCTTCCCTGTCTGTGGCATGGGTGTATTGAACTCTTCCCGTTTTGTGCAGGAAAGCATGGAGCGGTCCGATACCCGGATAATCCAGTCCCGCCGATATGGAATACGGTTCCGTTATCTGTCCGTCCTCATCCTGCATCAGTATGGTCTTGCTGCCGTGAATGATTCCGTCGCTGCCAAGGGCTATTGTCGCGGCCGACTCGCCGCTGCCGAGTCCCTTTCCTGCTGCCTCAACCGCCACAAGCTTCACTTTTTCATTTTCCAGGTAATTGTAAAAGATACCGGCAGCGTTGCTGCCTCCTCCCACGCAGGCGATCAGGCAGTCAGGGTAGTTTCTTCCGGTCTGCTCCTTGAGCTGTCTGCCGAGTTCCTCGCTGATTACGGCCTGCAAACGGCTGACAAGGTCGGGATAGGGATGGGGACCGACCACGCTGCCGATGATATAATGGGTGTCTTCGGGATGGCTTATCCAGTCCCTCAACGCTTCATTGGTGGCATCCTTCAGGGTCATGTTGCCGCTGGTTACCGGTATCACCCGGGCACCGAGCATTTTCATCCGCAGCACATTTGGCGCCTGCCTTTCAACGTCAGTCCTTCCCATGTAAACCACGCATTGCAGTCCCCTCAGCGCACAAACTGTTGCCGTGGCCACCCCGTGCTGGCCGGCGCCCGTTTCGGCGATAATCCGGGTCTTCCCCAGGCGCTGTGCGAGCAGTATCTGGCCAAGGGTGTTGTTGATCTTATGTGATCCTGTATGGTTCAGGTCTTCGCGCTTCAGGTATATCCTGGTGCCATGGAATGCAGACAGGCGGGCGGCAAAGTACAGGGGTGACGGCCTGCCTGCATAGTCTCTCAGAAGGACTTCCAGCTCCTGCCTGAAGCCTTTTTCTTCCAGAATTTCCCTGTACCGGCTCCTGAGTTCCTCGATGTTGCTGTACAGCATTTCGGGAATAAAGGCACCGCCATAGGGACCATAATATCCTTGTTCATTTACCTGGACAATCATAGTTATATTTGTTTTATCTGATGAATGAAATTGCGCAGCAAGGCTGCATCCTTGACTCCCGGCTGAGTCTCGAAACGGCTGTTCACATCAGCCCCGTAAAGCTGTTTATGGTTCAATGACCGGAGATGTCTATGGTCAGGGGGACCGATGCCTCCGGAAATGAAAAAAGGTACTTTGCCGGTGTACCTGTCCACTATTTTCCAGTTGAAACGGATGCCGCTTCCGCCGAAATCCGGAGAACGGGTGTCAAAAAGAAAAAAGTCGCATGCGTCCTGGTAAGGCTCAACCCGACTGAAGTCAAAGCCGTCATGAACGCCAAACGATTTGATGACCCTTATCTGCCGCGAACGGAGAAACCGGCAGTCGTCAGGGGTTTCACCGCCATGCAGCTGCACCATATCAAGTCGCGCCAAAGCAGCGATCTCCAGGATGCGGTCATTGTCCTCGTTCACAAAAACCCCCACCCTGGGCACGGAGTCAGGGATAAACCTGAGGCAGCTCCGGTAAATGTTTTCCCCTGCATATCTTGGTGAGGACCGGTAAAAAACGAAACCCACCAGGTCGGCCCCAGCCTCCAGCACCTCACGGATGTTATCGGGCCGGCACAAACCGCATACTTTAACTTTCAGCATCCTGCAGCAAAAGTAACCTGACAAAATCTGAAAATGCCCTGGCAGGGTCGGCACTGAGCATGAACCGTTCGCCAATCAGGAATCCGTTGTATCCGGCACGTCTCAGCTTGATGACTTCAAGCGGTGTATTTATTCCGCTTTCTGCCACCCGCACGTACTGGGCCGGTATGAGAGATGCCAGCTGGAATGACTTTTCCGGATCAACCTCAAGGGTATCCAGGTTCCTGTTGTTGACCCCGATAATATCTGTGTATGCGCAGGCATGGTCCAGTTCATGTTCATCATGAATCTCGAGGATCACCTGAAGACCGGTGTCCCTTGCCAGCCTGGCCAGATCTCGGGTCATTCTTCTGTCAAGGACAGCGGCGATAAGCAGGATGGCATCCGCACCAATGGCTTTGGATTCGATAACCTGATATTCGTCAATGATGAAATCTTTCCTCAGGATGGGCAGGGGATTCAGTTCCCTGGCGCGCACCAGGTCACTGCTGCTTCCGCCGAAATAAACGGAGTCTGTGAGGATTGAAAGTGCGCTTGCCCCTGATCTGAAATAGCCGGTGGTGACTTCCTCAATGCCTGCCTCCCCATTGATGACACCCCGCGTGGGAGATTTTCTTTTGAATTCCGCAATGATGCCTGTCTTTTCCCTGTCCAGAAGGAAACGGGTGAGTGGCAGGCACTCCCTCTTAAATAACTTTCTTCTTTCGAGAATCCTGGCCGGAAGGTTTTCTTTTCGCTCCTGGACTTCCCTTCGTTTATTTGCTGTGATGGTGTCAAGTGTGTTCATGGTTGCATGCGGATCAGTTTATTGAAAACACCAAGTGCGCGTCCGGACTGCAGTGATTCGGCAGCCATTAACCTGCAATCCTCCATTGAGGCGTCAGGATGGCAGCATTTGAGAGCCATCTGCGAATTGGCTATGACAACCTGGTTTTGCGCATGGCTTCCCTCACCCCTGAGTATTGAAATAAATATGCCGGCTGCTTCTTTCACTGTGTTGCCACCCGCGATATCAGCGGGGTCCAGCTTTTCAAATCCGAGTTCCTCCGGGGAGCTGAGCTGTTCGCTGCCGCCAAGCACGTATTTGATGTCGCCCGTGAGCGACACCTCATCATAGCCGTCAAGACTGTGCAAAATTATATATTGTTTGTCGGTTTGCTGGCACAAATACATATAAAGGCGCAGCAGATCAAGGCTGTAAACGCCGATCAGCTGCCTGCGGGGTGTTGCCGGATTGACAAGGGGGCCCAGCATATTGAAGAATGTTTTTATCTTCAGTGCCTTGCGGACGGGTGCTACATTTTTCATAGCCGGATTGAACAGCGGAGCATGCAGGAAACAAAGGCCGCAAGTTTCCATTTCAGACCGGAGCTTGCCGTTGTCGGCGGAAAATTTGTAGCCGAAATGCTCCAGTATATTGGAAGAACCGCAGACGGAGGAAACGCCATAGTTACCGTGTTTGGCCACCCTGATGCCAGCCCCTGCAACGATAAAACTGCTCAGCGTCGATATGTTGAACGTGTTTTTACCGTCTCCTCCTGTACCGCATAGGTCAACCGGATCAAAATCCGCGAGGTCTGTCCGTATGCACAGGTTAAGCAGCGCATCACGGAATCCGGAAAGTTCCTCGACGGTGATGCTGCGCATCATGTAAATGGTCACAAATGCCGCAATTTCCGAATCGGAATACACTCCCCTGGCTATGTTTGTGAGCACCTCACCTGCTTCTGCCCGGCTCAGGGTTTTATATTCAATCAGGTAATCCAGTATGTGTCTCATAAAACTTTTATTAAGGTTTATTGACCAAAGTGACAGGCGGCAAGGTGCCGCTGGTTCATCACAGGCTGATCCAGTTGTCCATGATCTCCATTCCGTGTTCCGTAAGCACTGATTCAGGATGGAACTGCAGTCCCCTCACATCATATTGCCTGTGGCTGATACCCATCACGGTGCCGTTTTCATCGGTGCATGTAACTGCCAGGCAGTCAGGCAGGTCTTGCCCTGAAACCACCCATGAATGATATCGTCCGGCAGTAATTGTTTCCGGGAGGTTAAGGAGAAGGGGGTCGCGGGGGGAAAGCAGGGTGAGGGAACTTGCCACACCGTGGAAGACGGTGCTGAGATTCAGCAGGGTGGCACCGAAGGCTTCTGCGATAGCCTGATGGCCGAGGCATATACCGAGTATGCTTTTACGCGGTGCCAGGGTTCTTATCAGGTCAAGGCAGATGCCGGCCTCGACTGGTATGCCGGGACCCGGTGACAACAGGATTTTGTCATAACCTGCCGCCTGTTCCAGGGTAATTTCATCGTTGCGGGCCACACGAATGCTTTCTGTGGTCAGCCTTTCCAGGCAATGCACCAGGTTGTATGTGAAGGAATCATAGTTGTCGATTACAAGTATCTTTCTCATATTTAATTCATTTAAAATTGGTTTTGATTTCATTTGTGTTATTGCGGCTGCCGGAAGGCCGGCAGATTTCGCCGGCCATTTCGATTGCCTTTTTCAGGGCTCCCAGCTTGCTGTTCACTTCCTGTAGCTCCTTTTCCTCCTCTGAAATGGCAACAATGCCTGCCCCTGCCTGGTAGTACAGCACATTATCCTTGCTCAGGAAAGTACGGATCATGATGGCATGGTTGAACCTGCCGCTGAAGTCAAGAAAACCGATGGCCCCCCCATAATATCCGCGGTTCTGGTTCTCATACCTGTCTATGAGCTGCATGGCCCTGTACTTGGGTGCCCCGGTCAGTGTGCCTGCCGGAAACGTCGATGCCATCAGATCAGTGAGTGTTGCCCCTTCCTTTAGCTCACCGGATACCGATGACACCAGGTGTATGACATGAGAGTAAAACTGGACCTCCCTGAAGCTTTCAACCTTTACATTCCTTGCATAACGGCTCAGGTCATTCCTTGCCAGATCAACCAGCATGACATGTTCCGCATTTTCCTTGAGATCGGCAGCCAGTTGCCGGGCCAGCCTCTTGTCGTGCTCATCGTCACCCGTGCGCCTGAAGGTTCCGGCAATCGGGTTGATATAGGCTTTCCCCTTCTGAATTTTAAGATGGGCCTCGGGGGAGGAACCGAAAATCCTGAAATTGCCGTAATCAAAGAAGAAAAGGTAGGGAGAAGGATTGATGGAACGCAGGGCGCGGTAAACATTAAACTCGTCACCGCTGAAACACTGGGAGAACTGCCGTGACATAACCATCTGGAAAACATCCCCCCGGTGGCAGTGCTCCTTGGCTCTGGTCACCAGTTCCTTATACTGTTCATCGCTGATGTTTGATCTTTCCGTGCCATTGGTCCTGAAGGAATAGGTGGCTATTTTCCTGCTTGTCAGAAGATCAGCTATCCGTTCCTTACCGCTTTCATGTCCGTCGACAACGTTTTCGATTATGTGCAAGTTATTCTGGGCGTGATTGATGGCAATGACATACTGGTAGAAGGCGTAGAAAATGTCGGGTATTTTGTGCTCCTTTCTGACGGGCGCATTGAATTGTATTTTCTCAAAATATCGCACCGCATCATAGGAACAATAACCGAATAGGCCGTTTGCCGAAACCGCCCGGCTGTTGCCTTCCTCCCGGAAGGCATCAAGAAACTCCGAGAACTGCGTTGTAAAAGGCCGGCCGGCTGTCACTTCCGTAATGCACTCCGTTCCGTCGGGCCATGAGATGCTGACCCTGCCTTCGCTGACCTTAAAGGAAGCGAGGGCTTTAAGGCAGATGAAGGAATAGCTGTTCTCAACCGCATGATAATCTGAGCTTTCAAGCAGCAATGCGTTCGGAAATACATCCCTGAACCTGAGGTACAGGCTGACCGGCGTTGTGAGATCGGCCAGCATGGTTGATGAAGAGGTTCGAAAACGTACGGTTTTCATTTTTTTGTTTTTGGGTCCGCATAAACGGCAACGGCCTGTCGTGATTCCGACAGGCCGTTGCATTTTCAGGGTAGATACAATGGTGTTAAGGTCTCACGGGTTTCGGAGAATCTGCCGGGGCCACCACCAGTTTGTATACCTGAAATTCATACGGATGTGTTACTGTCTGCAAATATATACATTCATATTGTAAAAAACAAACAAATCAGGCAGCTTTTAATCGATGCAGGTTGACTTTTTCAATCTTGCTTTTGGCAAAATCAAGTGAAATGACAACTTCATGTTCGTCTGTGGATGGCAGCTCAAACATGACATCCGTCATGATTGCCTCGCAGATTGATCTGAGGCCCCTGGCTCCGAGCTTGAACTCAATTGCCTTGTCAACAATATATTCCATTGCCTCTTCTTCAAAAGTCAGTTCTATCTTGTCGAGTTCGAACAAGCGGACATATTGTTTGATGATAGAATTTTTAGGTTCGGTAAGGATGCTTCTTAGTGCCTTCCGGTCCAGCGGATGCAGGTAAGTCAGTATGGGCAGCCGGCCGATTATTTCGGGTATCATTCCGTATGACCTCAGGTCCTGAGGAGCGATGTACTGCATCAGGTTATCCCGTTCAATGCGGTCTGACTGACGGGAGGCATTATACCCGACAACCGTTGTGTTGAGCCGCTGGGCAATCTTTTTTTCGATGCCTTCAAAAGCTCCTCCGCAGATAAACAGGATATTACGGGTATCAACCGGGATCATTTTCTGGTCCGGATGTTTCCTGCCGCCCTGTGGCGGTACGTTCACCACAGATCCTTCAAGCAGTTTCAGCAGGCCTTGCTGGACCCCCTCACCCGACACATCGCGCGTAATGGAAGGATTGTCACCCTTGCGTGCGATTTTATCAATCTCGTCGATAAATACAATGCCCTTTTCCGCGGCTTCCACATTGTAATCAGCCACCTGCAGCAGGCGGGTGAGGATGCTTTCAATATCCTCGCCCACGTAGCCGGCTTCTGTAAGAACGGTAGCGTCAACGATTGTGAAGGGAACGTGCAGTATCTTGGCGATGGTCCTTGCCAGCAGGGTCTTTCCGGTTCCCGTTTCACCCACGAGAATGATATTTGATTTTTCTATCTCCACATCGTCCTGGTTTTCGCGGCGCACGCCCTGCATCAACCGCTTGTAATGGTTGTAGACAGCTACTGATATGTTCTTCTTGGCTTCTTCCTGTCCAATTACGTACTGGTCGAGGAATTTTTTTATTTCTTTGGGCTTGAGGAGCTTGATTGAACTGACATCGAAGGGACTGCTTTTTTTCATCTCCTCCTGCACAATCTCGAACGCCTGTTCCACACAGGCATCGCAGATATGACCTGAAATTCCTGCAATCAGCAGGTTGGTCTCACGTTTATCCCTTCCGCAGAAAGAGCATTTATCCATTTTCAGATACCCTGAATTGTATTGTACGGTTTTCTTTATGCAAAGTTAATAGATGCCAGGGAATTAACCTTGTTTTTTCCTGGATCTTTCAAGCACTTCATCAATCATGCCGTATTCCATTGCCTCCCTGGCAGTCATCCAGTAATCACGGTCGCTGTCCTTTTGCACTTTTTCGATGGGGTTGCCGGAATGTTCAGCAATGATCTGGTACAGTTCAGACCTCAGTTTAAGTATTTCCCGGGTTGTGATTTCGATATCAGCCGCAGGTCCCTGTGTTCCGCCCATTGGCTGGTGTATCATTATCCTGGAATGTTTCAGCGCGGAACGTTTGCCTTTAGTTCCCGCGCACAGGAGCACTGCCCCCATGGAGGCTGCCATCCCGGTGCATATGGTGGCAATGTCACAGGTCACATACTGCATGGTGTCATATATGCCCAGGCCTGCATGGACTGCACCTCCGGGGGTGTTGAAGTATATCTGTATATCCTTGCCCGGATCTGCCGAGTCAAGGTACAGCAACTGTGCCTGGATAATATTGGCCACATAGTCATCAATGGGCAGTCCGAGAAAGATGATCCTGTCCATCATCAGCCTTGAAAACACGTCCATCTGCGCTATGTTCAGTTGTCTCTCCTCGATAATTGTCGGGGAAATATAGCTGTTCATTACACCAGTGTACCTGTCGAGGGCAAGGCTGCTGATACCTCGGTGCCCGGTTGCATATTTAATAAAATCGCTCATCTGGTCCATTTTTCTTCAGTATTGGTTTATGACGCTTTTATTTTTGAACCTTTATTGAATTCATCCAAAGTTACTTCTTTAATGGCAAGTTTTACAGTTGACCTGATCAATTCATAAACTTTTGTTTCAATGACAACTTCGGTGAATCTCTTTCTTTCCTCGTCTTTTTTAAGACTTTCCTTTGCATATTTTTCAAGGGTCTCTTCCGGTATGCCTGCCATGCCGTAGTATTGCATGAATTGCATCCTGTAAAAATCAACAACCTGCTTCAACAGTTCCTCTTCAGAAGCTTCAAGCCGGTGTTCCCTGGAGATTTTCCCTTTTATCAGCTGCCATTTCAGGTCAGCTGTATATTTTTCATAGTCCTTTTCAAGTTCCTCGCGAGTCAGTTTGCCATCGCTGACTTCGATAAGCCACCTTTTATAAAACTCATCCGGAATTTCATTCCTGAATTTCTTCAGCAGGTAATCCCTGGCATCCTGCCTGAACCGGTACATGCTCTCACGGTCAAATGATGAGGCAAGCTCCTCATCAACCCTTGCATTGAATTCAGCTTCCGTATGGATGGCATCCTTGCCATACAACTTGTCAAACAGATCCTGGTTTACTGCCGCTTTTTCAAAATAGGATATGGTGCGAATGGTAAGCCTGAAATTCTCGCCCAGGGTTTTCAGCCTGTCTTTGTCAACCTTCAGGAGAGCGGCGAGGTCAACTTCATTTGGAAATGCTTTTCTGACATTGACAATAAGGTTATCTCCTTTTCTG
>JAXDCR010000092.1:0-2719 GCA_034677845.1 Bacteroidales bacterium
TCCGGCAAGGCTTTCACTGACCAGGAAATAATCGATCCTCCATCCGACATTGCCTGCCCTTGCGTTGAAACGCTGGTTCCAGAAGGTGTACTGCACCCTGTCACCGTTCAGCCGCCTGTAGGTATCAACCATCCGGAGACCAAGCAAGTTTTTAAAACCATCGATTTCAACCTGGGTGAAGCCCGCTGTCTTGTTGTAATTCTGTTCCGGCCTGGCAAGGTCAATCGGCTCGTGGGCCACGTTCAGGTCGCCCGTGAGAACAAGGGGTTTTTTACTCAGGACTGAGAGATAATCTGCCAGGTCCCTGTCCCATGCCTTTCTGTAATCCAGTCGCTTCAGTTCCTGACCTGCATTGGGAACATAGGCATTGACCAGGATAAAGTCATCGTATTCAAGGGTGATGAGCCTTCCTTCCTGGTCATGTTCAGCCCTGCCCATGTCCATCTGATGGTGTGCGGGAGGTATCCTTGTCAGCACAGCCGTTCCCGAATATCCTTTCTTTCTGGCGGCATTGGCAAAGCATTTGTAAAGTCCCGTTTTTGCCGCGATATCCATTACCGTGCCGGCATCGGCTCTTGTCTCCTGGAGACACAGAATATCCGGATCGAGCTGCCGGATTGCCTCCGGAAAGCCTTTGTTCATAATTGCCCTGATGCCGTTTACGTTCCATGACACCAGCCTTATGGTCCTGCTGTTCATATATATTGCGGTGTTAAAATATAAGTCGGATACATTCCGCCGGTTCGCTTCTATCTCCACAACCTGAAAGATACAGGCTGCATAAAGCGTAACTGCCGGATACAGATCTGAAAACCCTTCACCCTGATGGAACCACTACAATCAAAACCCGTTGAATCAGGCCATAAAATTATCAAGTTAAACAGATTTTATGTCATTGCAAGAGATGAATTTGGGTTATTTATTATTTTTATTCTGAATTTGACATGAGATGGCAGAAAAACATGCATTAGGCAATACAGAGGCTGCCGGCAGGGTACTTCACAAAGGCAGGGTGCTGATCAGCGGGGGAGGGGGATTGATAGGAAGGCATCTCAGCGCGATTCTTTTGAAACAGGGTTATGAGGTTGCCCTGCTGAGCCGTCAGGGGGCCTTAGGGGAGACTATGACATACCGGTGGGACCCTGCCAGGATGGAAATCGATCCGGAATGCCTTCAGGAAGCCGATTATATAATTCACCTGTCAGGTGCCAACCTGGGTGAGAAAAGATGGACACGCAACAGAAAAAGAGAGATTGTTGACAGCAGGGTCAACAGTGCCAGGCTTATCCTCGAAAATTTACCGGTAAATCACAGGCCACAGGCCTTTATTTCAGCTTCTGCCATTGGATATTACGGTGCAGTCACAGTAGACAGGGTATTTAAGGAGGATGATCCTCCCGCATCTGATTTTCTGGGAGAGACCTGCCGGCAATGGGAACAGGCTGCTTCCGGGTTTGCTGGGGCGGGAATAAGAACGGTGTGCCTGAGGACCGGCATTGTGCTGGCCGGCAGGGGAGGCGCGCTGGAAAATATGCTTCAGGCTGTCAGGATGGGTGTGGCACCGGTATTCGGCGATGGACTGCATTTTATGCCCTGGATACATATAGAGGACCTGTGCCGGCTCTACCTGCGTGCCCTGGAGGACGCTTCCATGCAGGGACCTTACAATGCCGTTGCCCCGGAGCACAGGACAAACAGGGAGTTCGCCGCACTTCTTAAGGGACTTATGAAAAAGCGCATCTGGATGTCACACATACCGGGTTGGCTGATGAAGCTGGTTTTCGGGGAAATGTCTGATATGCTGCTGAACGGCAGCAGGGTGTCGGCCGAAAAGATCATTCAGTCCGGCTACCGGTTCTTGTTCCCGGATCTTGAAAATGCCCTGAGTGATCTGCTGGAAAGCAGGAGCTTCACTGGACAGTCCAGATAAGTGCATCCGTGTTAAAGCCCAGTTCCTGTGCCTTGTTCAAATAGCTCTGCCGTATGTCACCGGGCAGGTTCCTGTCGCGTGACAGGATCCACAGATACTGCAGGTTTTTTCCGGCAACCAGGGCATGCCGGTACTGGTCATCCAGCGCAACTACATTGTAGCCGCTGTAAAAAGGCCCGAAGAATGACACCTTCAGTCTGGCCTCATCGGGTTCTCCGACGAGCTTTGCCTTTCCGATGGCCTGCTTCCACTCGTTTGTGACGTAATTGTAGCCCCGGTTATCCACCTTGATGGTGCCATCTTCATTTTTTGTATAGGTGGCCGTCACCTGATTCAGGTTTCTCTCAAACCTGAAATCCATCCTGGCGATTTCATACCACTGACCCAGATACTTTTCCACATCAAAAGGCCTTACCGCGACAGCGCCTTTAGGGATGGAGGAACAGCTTAAAAATGAGAGACAGAGAAGGGGACTGCAGATACCTGTCCATAAGAATTTAATCATAGGTTGTTTCTTTGTTTATGGATAATGGTAAAAATAAAACAATTCCCGCGTTACTAAACATATTCAAATATTAAAATATCTTTGTATAAAATCCATCTGTATGCTTCTTGTTGCCGACAGACCACTTCTTGAAATGGACGGGCGTAACCTTTATTATGCTTTTGTTGCAGGTGCAAGGAAAGTGATCGAGCACCAGACGGAGTTGAACCGGATCAACGTGTTCCCGGTCAACGACGGCGACACGGGGTCCAACCTTGCCGCCACCATCCGGTCGGCAATGGAAT
>JAXDCR010000093.1:0-4102 GCA_034677845.1 Bacteroidales bacterium
GACTTTGTCATCCTGTTCTATGTTGATCAGGTTCTGTATGGCCCGTCCTTTTGAATTCTTGGCCCCTTCAGGTATTTCATAAACCTTCAGCCAGTAACACCTGCCTTTTTCGGTAAAAAACAGCATCGTGTTGTGCATGGTGGCATGGTAAAGGTGCTGCAGGTAATCCTCCTCACGGGTTTCACTCCCCCTCGAACCTACGCCTCCCCTTCCCTGTGTCCTGAATTCACTGAGAGGGGTGCGTTTGATATAACCCAGGTGCGACACAGTGATGATCATATGATCGTCAGCATAAAAATCCTCCGGGTTAAATTCACCTTCATCCGGAATGATGGTGGTCCTTCTTTCATCAGCATAACTGGCAATCATGTCCCTCATTTCATCCTTTATCAGTTCCATTCTGAGTGATTCGTTTGCCAACAGTTCTTTAAGGTGTTTTATTAACCCCTGCAGCTCGCCATATTCATTCCTGATTTTATCTCTTTCTAATCCTGTCAGTCTTTGAAGCCTCATTTCGAGAATGGCTTTTGACTGTGCCTCCGACAGACCGAATGAATTCATCAGGCCATCCCTGGCTATGTCAGGTGTGGCAGAAGCCCGTATCAGGGCGATGACTTCATCAATATGATCCAGGGCAATCAACAATCCTTCAAGTATATGTGCTTTCTTTTCAGATTCATCAAGTTCATACTGTGCCCGTCTTATAACGACTTCATGTCTGTGATTCACAAAATACCGTATGCTGTTTTTAAGCGTCAGCAGTTTCGGGCGGCCATGCACAAGAGCTATATTATTGACATTAAATGATGTCTGGAGCTGTGAAAGTTTATACAGGTTATTCAGCACTATGCTTGACTGAGCCTCTTTTTTACAGATGATAACCACTCTGATTCCGTTCCGGTCCGATTCATCGTTGATGTAGGAAACGCCTTCCAGCTTCTTTTCATTTATAAGCTCAGCAATCTTGCGGATCATTTCAGCTTTATTAACCTGGTACGGTACTTCCTTAATCACGATAACCTCCCTTCCGCTGGGTGTGACCTCAATCTCGGTCCGCGCTCTCACGAGAATCCTGCCCCTTCCGGTTTCAAAGGCTTCACGGATTCCCTGGTGTCCATATATAATGCCGCCTGTAGGGAAGTCCGGTCCCTTTATATGCTCCATCAGCTGTTCTGTGGTAATGTCATTGTTGTCAATATATGCAATGATGGCATTGCAGGTTTCCTTCAGGTTATGGGGCGGCATATTGGTAGCCATGCCCACGGCTATGCCGGATGCCCCGTTTACAAGGAGGTTGGGGATCTTAGATGGTAACACCACAGGCTCCTGCAAGGTGTCGTCAAAATTCAGCTGATAGTCTACCGTGTTTTTTTCAATGTCGGCAAGCATTTCTTCGGCTATCTTCTGCAGGCGTGCTTCTGTATACCGCATGGCAGCAGGGTTATCGCCATCCATGGACCCGAAGTTCCCCTGACCCTCAACCAGCGGATAGCGCAATGACCAATCCTGCGCCATACGCACCATGGCATCATAGACAGATGAATCTCCATGAGGGTGGTATTTGCCAAGCACCTCTCCCACAATACGGGCAGATTTTTTAAAAGGCCTGTTTGACAGAACGCCGAGCTCCTGCATACCGAACAAGACCCTGCGGTGAACGGGTTTGAGTCCATCCCGCACATCCGGAAGGGCACGTGATACAATGACCGACATCGAATAGTCGATGTAGGCCGATTTCATCTCCTCCTCAATGTTTATCTGTACTATCTTTTCACCTTCAGCCATTTTATTTTCTTCTAACTTTTAAGGAATTTTATTCATGGAATGCGCGGCTAAGGTAGCGTATTTATTCACTTTCGGGTTCATTTTTATGCCGTATATATTAACAAAACCTGTTAAAAAAACGTTTATATAATTGCTATATTTGTAAAGGTTTTGATGGCTCAGGCAGAACAAAAGCTTATTTATGGACGCTAAATTTTCACAGAGGATTAAGGATGTGCTTTCATACAGCAAGGAGGAGGCGATCAGGCTTGGTAACACTGAAATTGCTCCTGAACATTTACTTTTGGGTATTCTGCGAGAGGGCGAAGGCGTTGCCATTGACGTGCTCGTTTCGCTCGGTGCCAATCTGTATCAGCTCAAAAAGGATGTGGAAGCCGTCATATCACCTGATGGCCCCATAAAAGTCACCGATACGGAAAATATTCCTCTGCTTAAGACATCAGAGAGGATCCTCAAACTGGTTTATCTTGAAGCCAAATCTTTCAAAAAGAACACAATCGATACGGGACACCTTTTGCTTGCTTTGATGAAGGACGAGAATTCAAGGGTTTACCGTCTGCTTTTCGACCATAGCATTGATTACGACAAAATCAAAAGGGTCTTGCAAACAGAACATCTGGCTGAATCAGAGGATGCTGATCCGCATGCGGATTTTCCGCACGAGGATGAGGAACCCATGTCATCCTTCGGATCACATGGCGGAAAAGGCAGCAATCCTGAACCGGTTTCAAAGTCAAATTCGGATACCCCGGTGCTGGACAACTTCGGTATTGACCTGACAAGAGCCGCGGAGGAAGACAGGATGGACCCTATCGTGGGAAGGGAAAAAGAGATTGAAAGACTTGCCCAGATACTCAGCCGCCGTAAAAAAAACAACCCTATACTGATCGGCGAGCCGGGTGTGGGCAAATCTGCAATCGTTGAGGGCCTGGCGCTGAGAATAATACAGAAGAAAGTGTCGCGGGTTCTTTTCGGCAAACGCGTGGTGACTCTCGACCTGGCAGCCATCGTTGCGGGTACAAAATACAGGGGACAGTTTGAGGAAAGGATGAAGGCCATCCTGAATGAACTAAGCAAGGCAACCAATGTGGTGCTTTTTATTGATGAAATTCATACAATTGTTGGGGCGGGTGGCGCTACCGGATCGCTGGATGCAGCCAACATGCTCAAGCCAGCTCTGGCACGCGGTGACATCCAGTGCATAGGGGCAACCACCCTGGATGAATACAGACAGCACATTGAAAAGGATGGCGCTCTTGAAAGGCGTTTCCAGAAGGTCATGGTTGAACCCACCTCCCCGGAGGAAACCATGGAGATCCTGAATAACATCAAAGAAAGATATGAAGACCACCACAATGTCATCTATACACCGGAGGCCATTGAAGCCTGCGTGAAGCTCACGAACCGTTATATTTCCGACAGACACCTTCCGGATAAGGCAATAGATGCACTTGATGAATCCGGTTCGCGTGTGCATATTTCCAATATACATGTTCCGGAGCGGATTGTTGAGCTTGAAAAGGCCATTGAAGAAACGAAAAAGGAAAAGATAAAGGCAGTCAAGAACCAGAACTTCGAAAAGGCAGCCAGTTTCAGGGACAAGGAAAAGGAACAGATTGAAATGCTGGAGGACGAGAAGCTGAAATGGGAAAAGGAACTTACCAGAAATCGGCAGATAGTGGATGCTGAAAAGGTGGCTGAGGTTGTGGCAATGATGACGGGGGTTCCGGTGCAGCGCATTGCGCTTGAAGAGGGACAGAGGTTGCTTAAGATGGGAGAGGAACTGAAAGGCAGTGTCATCGGGCAGGATGAAGCCATCGCAAAGGTTGTCAAATCAATTCAACGCAACAGAGCGGGACTGAAAGACCCGAACAAACCCATCGGCACATTCATTTTCCTGGGTCCCACGGGGGTTGGTAAAACCCAGCTTGCCAAGGTGCTTGCACAGTATTTGTTTGATTCCTTCAACAACCTGATCCGCATCGACATGAGTGAATACATGGAGAAGTTCTCCGTTTCACGACTTGTCGGGGCGCCTCCGGGATACGTGGGTTATGAGGAAGGGGGTCAGCTGACCGAAAAGGTCAGACGAAGGCCATATTCGGTTGTTCTCCTTGACGAGATTGAAAAGGCACACCCGGATGTATACAACATTCTCCTCCAGGTGCTGGACGAAGGACAGCTGACGGACAGCCTTGGCAGAAGGGTGGATTTCAGGAATACCATCGTTATCATGACCTCAAACATAGGAACCAGGCAACTTAAAGATTTCGGACAGGGTGTGGGTTTTGAAACGAGCAGCAGACAAGTTTCTTCA
>JAXDCR010000094.1:0-3780 GCA_034677845.1 Bacteroidales bacterium
AGCTATTCGTCGCCCGGTTCTGTTCTGCCCTCACTGTCGCTGCAGCGCGAAAAGATAGACCGCTGGAACAGATACTGGACCGCAGAGAAAAAACAGACATTTCTGCAACTGCTTGATGAGGAATCCATAAAAGCAGGCTTCCGCGGGGGTTCCTTCAGCGAATTCAGGGCTCTGATGGAAAGGAACTTCACCACAATGGACACCATCACGTTCGCCCGCCTTCAGTCCCTTTTCTTCGTTGACAACATCAGCGTCAGCGGGGGACTTACCACCATTGTCAGCACCCTGAAAGTTGATGATGCCGGCAAGGAAACCGTCATGGAAAGCTTTGGCGACAGTGAAGGGGTGCTGGTGATCGACCGCAAATCCGTATTGTCAAAGCTGGTCGATAACCTGGGCAGTGATTTCAACCTTATCGCCAATGTGAGCCTGCTGCTGATCCTTGGGGTGCTGATCCTTGCCTTCGGCCGTTTCGAGCTTGGCTTCATAACCTTCGTACCCATTCTTGTCAGCTGGGTGTGGACCCTGGGAATCATGGGCATGGCAGGAATCAAATTCAACATTTTCAATATCATTATTTCGTCGTTTATAACGGGACTGGGAATAGACTACAGCATATACATCATGCAGGGACTGGTGCAGGGGTTCGAGACCGGCGACAGGAACCTGCTTTCCTATAAAACCTGCATACTTATATCGGTGATGATTTCCATATCAGGCACGGGCGTGATGATCCTTGCCAGGCATCCGGCCCTCCGGTCCATTGCCCTGATTTCGATAATCGGCCTGCTGTCGGTGGTGCTCATATCCTATACCTTCGAGCCGGTGCTGTTCAACTGGCTGGTGACGAAACGGGGCAGGCAGCGCCTGCTTCCCGTAACGCTGGCAGATGTTGTGATGACGGTGTTCACCCTGATGCTGTCACTGGCAGGTGCCATCCTTCTGAATGCGGTCTTTTTGCTGATCCTGCTGCTGCCTGTGGGCTCCCGGTCAAAGAAGCTGCTGGTGCACCGCAGTCTCTCCTTCCTGTGCCGCATACCTGTCTGGTCGATGTGGCATGTCCGCAAAAGAATTATCAACGACACGGGTGAGGATTTCTCCCGGCCCGCCGTGATCGTCTGCAACCACCAGTCGCACCTCGATCTGCCTCTCCTGCTGATGCAGCACCCGAAGATCATCGTGCTCACGAACCGGTGGGTGTGGAATAACCCCGTGTATGCCCTTGTCATCAGGTATCTTGATTATTATCCCGTGTCACAGGGTTACGAGTCCATTATCGCCCGGCTGAAGGAAAGGGTGGCAGATGGTTATTCGGTGCTCATCTTTCCCGAAGGCAGCCGGTCGCCTGACGCAAGGATACGGCGCTTCCACAAAGGAGCCTTTCTGCTGGCCGGCAGGCTCAACCTGGATATGCTTCCCCTGATGGTGCATGGCACGGGCGACTGCATGACAAAGGGCGAGAACCACATCCGCAAGGGCACCGTCACCCTGAAGTTCAACCCGCGCATACGTCCGGGAGATCCGGCCTATGGTGCGGACTACCACCAGCGCACCAGGAATATGCTGACCTTTTACCGCAGTGAATATGAAAAACTGAGAGCGGAGCTGGAGACGCCCCGCTATTTCAGGAACAGGCTGATCAGGAATTTCATTTACAAGGGACCGGTGCTGGAGTGGTACTGTCGCATCAAAATGTTGCTGGAGCGTGACTACAGCCTTATCAACAGCTATGTGCCGCGCGAGGCTGACATAACCGACCTCGGTTGCGGATACGGCTTTGCGGACTACATGCTCAGCTTTGTATCCGAAAAAAGGAAGATAACCGGCATAGACTATGATGAGGAAAAAATCAGGCTGGCCGGCCGCTGCATTTCAATGAACGACAGGCTCAGCTTTATATGCGCAGATGTCACAACCTATCCTTTCGGTAACAGCGACGTGTTCATACTCGGTGACGTGCTCCATTACCTCACGGAGGCTGACCGGGAAAAAGTGCTGTGCCGTTGCATCAGGAACCTGAATCCCGGCGGGGTGATCATCATTCGGGATGCCGACAGTGACCTCCGCAGGCGGCACCTCTTCACCCGGTACACCGAGTTTTTCTCGACCCGGATGGGGTACAACAAGACTGAAGGCAAAGGGTTGTTTTTCTTTTCCGGTGCAAGCCTGAGGGCGCTGGCCGAAAAATCAGGCATGGAGCTTGAGATCCCTGACAGCGGCAGGATAACCTCGAACAGATATTACCTGATCCGTCATAAAAAATAATTGCCGGTCGCCCTTAACAAAAACGAACCTTATTCGTAAATTGTTTGTTAAAACATATCACCAATAATCAATTAACCGGATGAAAAAGAACTATCTGATGACCGTCATGCTGATCCTTGCTGCAGGATCCGGCGCAGTGGCCCAGAAACTGAGCCTGAAGAGCGGTTCCGTTGATGCGCTGAAGGGGCAGAAAATTTTTCTTGTCGCTTATGATTACAGCAACCTGGGTGTGGGCAAGTTCGACAGGGAAGAGGATTATGTTGCCCAGCGCGTGGCAGAGCTGAACAAAGATGAGGCGGGGAGCGGCGACAAGTGGAAGGAAGCCTGGTACAACGACCGGCCGTCGCGTTTCGAGCCGAAGTTCGAGGAGCTTTTCAACACCGCCCTGGAGGACAAAGGTGTGACGTGCAGCCAGGATGCGAAAGATGCCAAATATGAGATACTTGTGCACACCACCTTTGTTGAGCCCGGTTACAATGTCGGAATTTCAAGGAAGGATGCCACCATTGATGCCACCGTCACCATCCGTGAAAGGCAGGGAGGCGGTGAAGTGGCCGTGATCACGGTTGACAACTGTCCCGGTCGCCTTGCCCTTGGCTTTGATTTTGACACCGGCCAGCGCATTGCCGAAGCGTATGCCCTGCTGGGGAGGACGGTAGGTCGTTACCTGTTAAAGTCGCTGTAAGAAACGGAATTTCAGCAGCCCTTCACCGACCTGGCATTGATGACGGGGTTGGCATATATTTTCAGGAACAGCTCTCTTTTCAGGGGCTCCTCCACTTCCAGTCCCCCCAGCTCCTCTTCCATATACCGGAGGAATCTGTGCCTGTCGGCTTCCGAATAATGGCCGGCATACTCATGGCTTCCCTGCAGCATGTCAAAGGCAATGTAATTGTTTGGCCACAGTTTGTAGTTGCGGTAAATCTCCTCGTCGATCCGGCCGGCGAGAAGGTTTATCCTGTCGTTTGATGATCTGAGATCCTCCAGTCCCTCCAGCATGGTGCCCACGTTCTTTCCGAAACTCAGGTGTATCCTTCCCTTGGGTCTGGTAATTCCGGCGATGATGCTTTTCAGGTCCTCATCGGGGGCCTTCCGGTAAAAACCCTGTTTCATGCGCGTGCTGACCTCCCGGATCTTGAGGTCGCAGCAGGGTTCGTACTCGTAAGATATGGAAAGGGGTATCATGTTCAGTTCGCGCATGGAGGAGTTGAAATCGCCGTTGCCGCTGTAGCTGAACATTTTTATCAGACCAGGTTCAGTCCTGTCGTTCCCGTCCTTGGTTCTCCCGTTGCGCTGCGCGATCCACAGGGGTACCTTTTTATCCGTGATGGTGTGGCGGATGTATGAAGAAAGAAGCTGTGAATTCCTGAAAAGCTCCCTTGTGTTGCCCGTCCGGTTGACCACAAACATACGGTTCATCTTGCCCAGGTCGATGATGAACTGGCTGGTCATCAGGTTGCTGCCAAAAGTTATTTCTGTGGTGCCGAATCCGTTGTCATACATAACTTTTTCCAG
>JAXDCR010000095.1:0-2865 GCA_034677845.1 Bacteroidales bacterium
GTTTGATGTGGCAATCATCCCCTTCACCTGGCAGGTGACAAACTTCCACCAGATAAAGGCCGGCACGGTAGTCAACATCGAGTTTGACATCCTCGGCAAATACATTGCGAAGATTGTCAGGCAGGTGCTGGGGAAAGCCTGAAATTCATAATTGTCTGCACTATCGTCAGACTTCAGACCTTATTGTAAGAGTGTAAAATCTCCGTAAAAATTGATTTTGTTTCTGTTTTGCACTATTAATGATGCATTACAGAAATAAAACAGATATCATACTGACAACCCTAGGCCTTAAACCTTTAATAATTGCGGGTTGTAACAATTTATATCTTTGCATTTCCAGAGGGTTATGAAAAACCGAAAGATAATCGTTGCCATCACGGGCGCCAGCGGGGCGGTATATGCCGTGAAGCTGCTGGAGCGGCTTCGCTCCCTGCGGGCAGCAGATACTTTGCGGGTTGCACAACCAAAGGTGAAGGCAGAGCAGTCGAACCTGCTACCGGAGACGCTGCAGGAGGTTGCTGTCATCCTCACCGGAAATGCCGAGGACATCATGCTCTACGAGACCGGCGCCGGTTACACTCCCTCAGGCAACGAGAAGCTCTGGAGCAACAAAGATTTCAACGCACCGTTCGCCTCCGGATCTTCTTCATATGACACTATGATTATCTGTCCCGCCTCGATGGGAATGGTCGGACGCATTGCACACGGCGTATCCGATGACCTGATCACCCGTGCAGCTGATGTGATGCTGAAGGAAAGGCGCCGACTGATACTGGTTCCCCGCGAGACACCCTACAGCCTCATACACATCAACAACATGAAGCTGCTCACAGAGGCCGGCGCAATTATCTGCCCGGCCACCCCGTCATTTTACAGCCGGCCGCAGACAATTGATGACCTGGTAATGACGGTGATTGAGAGGGTGCTGACGCTGGCGGGTTTCACAATTGATGCTTACAGGTGGAACGAGGAGTAGTTGTCTTGTTCGATACAGAAAACCTATAAACCACAGTTAAACGAGGAGCAGCAGTAAGATGCTGCGAAGAAAACCAACAGATCCCGGTGGAACAACCAGCACTTCATAAACGAATCAGATCGCTTTTCAGGAGCCATCATTTGCTGAGCATCGCCACCGTCAGCGAAAAGGGACCGTGGTGCGCATCATGCTTCTATGCCCGGGATGAGGAGAACAACACCCTTGTTATCACCACCGACCCTGCCACAAGGCACGGTGCTGAATTCCGGGCCAACCCGCAGGTTGCAGGCACCATCGCCCTGGAAACGAAACGCATCGGTCGCATCCGCGGCGCCCAGTTCACCGGCACCATCAGCGAGCCCACCGGTGATGACCTCAGCCGCGCCAGAACCGTATACCTGAAGCGCTTCCCCTACGCCGCCCTGACTGAAATCCACCTGTGGGTCATAAAACTCAACCAGATAAAACTCACGGATAACAGGCTGGGGTTCGGGAAGAAAATCATCTGGACATCAGGTGACGATTTTGTCGAGTCTGCCGGCCAGATATAACGGCAGGGGAATGATATTTCAATATGTTTGCTTTTTATATAAAGCATTTATTGTTAATAATTGCTTTCCAAATAAAGCAATTATTTTAGTGTCTTTCCGACTTCAGAAAATATCTCATTCGAGCTGAACACTCAGTACATTCGGGCAGAAAGCCGGTAAATCAATATAAAAATCCAAACAGCCATAAGGGAATCCTGTTTCCGGTTCCGTATTCAATCCCGTCTGAAGCTATATAGCTGTTAAGGATCCCCTTAATCTGATAAAATCCCTTTGATTTCCCTCCTGTTTCAATAATAAATTTATCGTCAATTATGAAATCACCCTCGCTTGCATACTCAACAATATGGTTCTCGCTTAGCTGATTGACAAAAAATGTTTCACGAAGGTTTACGCTGTTCACTCCCTGGGGAGAAAGGGCATGCATGAGGTTGGTGTTTTCAAGATAGATTTTATCTGGTTTCTGCAACCTTGTAATTCCTTTCGCGTTCTTGTACAAGTTTTTGCCCAGATGAGCCTCTTCAAAGTACCCGAGATAAGAAATGACAGTATTGCGGGTCAACCCCGATCTTTCACTAAGCTTGACGATATTTGGAACAAAGGGAGCTGATTCGGCAAGAATCTTTAAAAGAAGTTTCAGTTTGGGCACATTCGCTAATTCAACATTCCGCAGAAGCGGCAGTTCATTTTCCAGAATCAGATTTATAAGCTCGTCAAGCCTGTGAAAATACAATTCCGGAACTTCAAGAAAGAAAGGATAGTAGCCTGATTTAAGGTAGGAGGCAAAATATTTCAGCGGCTTGACCTGCTTCAACACTTCCTGTGCATGATCCACATGTCCTGAAAGGATATCATCAAGGCTGAAAACAGGCATTTCCAGTCCAACCATCAGATTCAGGTACTCTCTGAATGAAAGCCCCCTCAAATTATAGACAACTGCCCTGCGGCTCAGGTCGGCTCTGGATTTGCGTATCTCAAGCAGCGATGAACCAGTGAAGACTATCTTTAAATCCGGATAACCGTCATAGATATTTTTAAGTTCCTGCGACCAGCCATTATATTTATGCACTTCGTCCAGAAAGAGGTAACGCCCACCCTGCTTGATAAACACATCTGCCAGCTCAATCAGCCTGTTCTCCGAAAACCATATATTGTCAAGACTCACATAGAGGGCAGAACCGTCACGCTTAAAATTTCTTTTCATGTGCTGGAGCAAAATGGTTGTTTTGCCGATGCCACGAGCACCCCTGACCCCTATCATACGGGCATTCCAGTTTATTTTTTCGGCATAACCCCTGGTAAAATCCACTGAAACACTGTCAAGTAACCGATAGTATCTTT
>JAXDCR010000096.1:0-5872 GCA_034677845.1 Bacteroidales bacterium
TAGTTGCCTTCGAGCCTTTTGCCAAACATGCCGACAGGATTTTTAACACCGGTCTCATTGTCAACCACGTAATTCTGCGGTATGACATGAATGATCTCCTCTCCGGGCTGGATTGAAATCTTAAACATCTCCTGAAGGATTTTCTCCGTATCTTCTCTGGTAATCTCATCCTCAAAGGAGTCACGAAGGATGTAACCCCGGTTCCTCAGGCTTTTTATATGCTGACCTGCAATGCCGACATAAGCTTCCTTCAGTGTAAAGCCGACCTGCTTCTGAACCTCTTCCACGGTGTAACGTATGGCGCCAACCGCTTCCTCGATGTTCATCACACAGCCTCTCTTGACGCCCTTTGAAGGCGTTTTGCTCATTCCGATGACTTCGAGCTTGTTGTTGGGATTCATCCTGCCGACAATGGTCACAATTTTTGTGGTGCCGATGTCGATGGCTGCAAGGATAGTGTTATTTTGCCTCATGTTATTGAATTTTAGTACAAACTACCTGATTTTTATATTTTAGGTTGATTCGTGAATACTGATTCCATCCCAGGTTATTCAGTCCCTCCTTATAAAGCAACTCAAGGTTGGCAAATTTTTCACCGATGTCATCTGCCGTACCGAACTCGATGATGTGTGAGCCGACCCTGGGCACGAGCTCAAACTCATAGTCCGTATTGACATATACCTGTTCGATCTGGGAGTTCCAGAAATCATCATCGGCAATATACCCGGCCAGGTTAAAGAGATCGTATATGACCCTCTGGGAACGGGGCAGTGAATCATGGTCAGCTTCAAATATGTTGGTGGTCTGGGTCAGCCGGAAAGGCTCCCGGATCATTCCGGAGGCAACCAGGACATAGGGACTGAAGCTGGATGAAAGAGGGATCACATTTCCTTCCCTGTCCAGGTAATAGCCGTTTCCAAGGGCGTTTATAATGCGCAAGAAAGGTTTTTTCTGCCGTACCTCAATATGGAGGATTCCGGGTTCCGTCACATAGGCCTCCGCTTTTTTGACCATTTGCTGGGTATAAAGAAAACTCTCGATATGGCCAAGGTTGGCATCCCTGACCAGCCGATCCCTGGCATTCAGCCCGTTACGGTTAAGCATCCCGAGAATGTCGGCTGAACTTATAAATTGGTAAATAGCGCTGTCCTTCACAGTGATGTCAACTGACCTTACCTGCAGGGTTTCTTCCCTTGCGCTGATGAAGCCTGATACCGCCACCAGGTAGGCGATGATCAGCAGAGGGGTAATTATTCTCAGGAGGGACTTCATGTTCTGTCTCGCTTGGTAAATAATTCAGTGATGGGCAATACAAAACGGTCGATATCGCCTGCACCGAGGGTGATAAGAATCTCCGGCTTCCTGTTTTTCAGCTCATCGAGCAACATGTCGTCGTGGCAGATCATCTTGCTCTCAAGTTTTACCTGATCGAGTATCAAGGCAGAACTGACGCCTTCTATTGGTTCTTCCCTGGCAGGGTATATCTCCAGAAGGATCAGTTCATCAAGCATTCCGAGACTCCGGGCAAATTCCCCGGCCAGGTCTCTTGTGCGTGTATACAGGTGGGGCTGGAAGATACCTGTGATCTTCCTGCCCGGATACAGTTCACGCACAGACCGTATGGTTGCCTCAATCTCGGCCGGGTGATGGGCATAGTCATCAATATATATAACATCACCCGTGCCTGTCTGTTTATCGAATCTGCGCAGCACACCTGAAAAGCCATTCATTGAATGGCGGATGATATCTGTGTCTGTGCCCAGCAGAAAAGCCATTGCACAGGCTGCAACTGCATTCTCAACGTTCAGTTTTCCCGGATGAATGAGTGAAATATCACGTATGTCAACAAAGGGGCCCCTCAGATCAAAATGATAACGGCCTTCATCCAGCTTTATATTGGTTGCCCTGAAATCAGCGTCACCGGTAAGGCTGTATGTATAAACACGGCACTTCACCTGCTTTCGGTCAATCTGCAATCCCTTTTTTACCAGCAGCAGGCCCTCTTTATCGGTCTGTGAGACAAACTGGTTATACGCCGTGTAAAGCTCGTCGATGCGCCCGTAGATATCCATGTGGTCTGCATCAATGGCTGTAATGACGGTGGCAAATGGATACAGATGCAAAAAGGAACGGTCGTATTCATCTGCCTCAACGATAAAAAGGGGACTGGAAGGATTCAGCACCTGGTTGCTGTTGAAGTTCTTGGAAATGCCACCCAGAAATGCATTGCATCCTGACGGGGAATGTGACAGGATATGGGCGATCATGGTTGTCACCGTTGTCTTGCCATGGGTGCCGCCCACGGCAACCGTTTTGTTGCTCGCGGTTATCATGCCCAGCACTTCTGCCCTCTTGCGGATGCTGTGTCCTTGTTTCGCCAAAAATTCCATTTCACTCAGGCCGGAGGGTACGGCGGGTGTGTAAATGATCAGTGTGCCCTCCGGCATCAGGAATGATTCCGGGATCAGGCCGGGAGAATCAGTATAGTGCACCATGATGCCTTCCTGCCGGAGCTGTTCCGTCAGTCGGGTGGGAGTTCGGTCATAACCGGCAACCTGCCTGCCTGTGGCTCTGAAGTACCTGGCCAGGGCGCTCATGCCGATGCCTCCGATGCCCAGCAGATAAACACGTTTTATTTTACTCAGATCTGTCATGGCACCATTCTGTATATATCTTCCACAATGAGTGAGGATGAATGAGGAAGGGCCATTTTCCTGCAGTTTTCAGCCAGGGTTTCTCTTTGCCTGTGATCTTCCAGCAGCCTGATTATCTGCGGGATGAGCTGCCCCGGGGCTTCCCTGTCACTCACCATCAGGGCTGCATTTCTTTCCACAAGCGCCATGGCATTACTTGTCTGGTGGTCTTCCGCCACGTTGGGTGAAGGTACCAGCACCATCGGTTTGCCGACAAGACAGAGTTCTGAAATGGTTCCTGCCCCGGCCCTTGATACGACCACATCTGCCATTCTGTATGCCAGGTCCATGCGGTTGATGAAGTCGACATACCTGATGTTCTTCACATTCATGGGCACCAGCCGCTTTCTGACCTCCTCATAGTAAAGCCTGCCTGTCTGCCAGTAAAACTGTATGTCTTTCCGCTCAATCAGGTCAATGTTGTCCAGAATGCACCTGTTGATTGTCCCGGCACCCTGGCTGCCACCCAGCACCAGCACCACGGGTTTGCCCGGAAGCAGGCCGAAATGGCTGCATGCGGCGGTTCGGTCTGCGGTGGTTGCCAGCAGGTCTTCCCTGACCGGATTGCCGGTTAGCAAGATTTTGGAGGCGGGAAAATATTTTTCCATGCCCGGATAGGCTACGTATATCCTCAGGGCCTTGCCTGCCAGCAGCCGGTTTGTAAGGCCTGCAAAGGAATTCTGCTCCTGAATGAAGACGGGTATTTTCATTCTGGCTGCCACCCGGAGCAAAGGTCCGCTGGCATACCCTCCCACACCGATAGCCACATCGGGTTTAAATTCCCTGATTATCTGTGATGCCCGGAACATGCTTTGCACAAGTTTAAACAACACCAGCAGATTGCGGGGGGATAGGCTGCGTCTGAATCCTTCCACAGGCAGACCGATGATGGGAAATCCGGCAGCAGGTACTTTGTCCATCTCCATCCGGCCACGGGCGCCGACAAAGAGAATGCTTGCCGCGGGATCCTTTTTCCTGATTTCGGCTGCAATGGACAGGGCGGGGAAGATATGCCCCCCCGTGCCTCCGCCGCTAATTATGATCTTCTTCATCCATGCCTCCCTGTGGTTGTTCAGGTATTGTGACGCCTTCCTCCTGCTGCTGCTTTATGCTCCTGCTGACGCTTAATATTATTCCCAGTGCGATGCAGGTGAATAAAAGGGATGATCCGCCCATGCTGATCATGGGCAGGGGCTGTCCTGTCACCGGCAGCAGGTTGACAACGACCGCCATGTTTATCAGTGCCTGAAAGGTTATCATGATGGACAGACCGATGGCCAGCAATGCCGGAAATGTCTTTATGCTGTTCCTGACAAGCACCGCCGCCCGGAACAGGAGGTAGAGGTAAAGGAACAGCACAAGGATGCCTCCTGCAAGCCCGTATTCCTCGATTATTATGGCATAGATAAAGTCAGAATAAGGGTGGGGCAGGAAGTTCCTTTGTATGCTCTTTCCGGGACTGAGCCGGAGAAGGCCGCCGTTAACGATGGCTATCTTTGCCTGGCTGACCTGGTAGTTTTCCTCGCTGTTACCGTCAACAAAGCTTTCGATCCGGTTTTTCCAGGTACCTATCCTGCCTTCCCAGTCGTTTGAGAGGGCCACGGCTATGAGTCCCCCCATCAGCAGCACAATGATCCCCGTCAGTGCCAGCAGGTACCTGAACCTGACCCTGCCGATGAACATCAGGATCAGCGATGTGGTAAAAATAAGTGCGGCTGTCGAAAAATTGGCTGGCACAACCAGAAGGCAGACAAGCATCAAGGGCAGTACAAGGGATTTGAAGATCTCACCAGGTTCCTGAATTGTTTCCTGTTTTCTGGCAAGTATCCTTGCCGTATACATGACAACTGCCAGCTTGGCCAGGTCAGAAGTCTGGAAGGTCAGTCCCAGTCCCGGCAGGCTCAGCCACCTGGTGGCCTGGTTGCGTGTCACACCGAAGAGAAGGGTGACAGCCAGCAGGGGAATGGCTACCACAAGCAGCAATTGGGCGATTCGTGAAAAATATCTGTACGGGATCAGGTGTGTTATATAGGTAATTGTAATTCCCATGGCCAGGATGGTGGCGTGTTTAAGTATATAATAGCTTGTGTTTCCGCCCTGATATTTGTAGGCCAGGGATCCTGTTGAACTGTACACCGCCAGCAGGCTGAATACGGAAAGCAACAGCACCACCACCCATATCACCGGATCACCCTTGAAATATTTCCTCAGTGCCTTCATTTGTTTTCGTTTTTAGGTTCCAGTACCGAAGGCGTATACATTTACAATTCCCTTACGTACTTCTTGAACTGCCACCCCCTGTCCTCATAATTCTCAAAAAGGTCAAAACTGGCGCAGGCAGGCGACAGCAGCACGGTATCATTTTTTTGTCCCAGCCTGTAGGCAAGATTGACGGCTTCTTTCATTGAGCCCGTATCATGAATGGAAGGCACTACGCCATCAAAGGCCTGGTGCAGTTTTGTGTTATCTACGCCAAGGCAGATCAGTGCTTTTACCTTGGCTTTGACAAGGTCTATGAGTTCAAGGTAATCGTTGCCCTTGTCAATGCCTCCTGCGATCCAGATGACAGGAGGATTCATGCTTTCCAGCGCATACCAGGTCGAATTCACGTTTGTTGCCTTTGAGTCGTTCACGAATTCGATGCCATGGACTTTGATAAAGCGTTCAAGGCGGTGCTCCACACCTGTGAAGTCCATGAGACTTTCGCGGATGACCGGTTTCCGGATCTTCAGAACGTTTCCGGTGATGCCTGCCGCCATGGAATTATAAGTGTTGTGTTTTCCTTTCAGAGCCAGTTCAGCAAGGGACATTTCAAAAAGATCGTCATCAACTTCTATTCTCATGTTTTCACCCATCACGTAGGCTCCCTGCTGCTGTCTTTCCTTAAGTGTGAATCCGAGCTGTTTGGCCTTCATGACGATTCTTTCAAGTTCCCTTATGGTGATCTCGTCGTCTGAGCAGTAGACAAAAAAGTCATCTTCGGCCAGGTTCTGGCTGATCCTGAACTTGGAATCAACATAATGCTGAAGGTTATAGTCATAGCGGTCGAGATGATCAGGAGTAATGTTCAGCAGAATGGCAATATCGGCTTTGAATTCGTACATGCCATCAAGCTGGAAACTGCTGAGTTCAAGCACGTAATAGTCGTAGTTTTCGGTTGCCACCTGCATGGCGAAGCT
>JAXDCR010000097.1:0-5888 GCA_034677845.1 Bacteroidales bacterium
TGAAATCGTCCAGTTCTGGCAGTTCAGACAGGCCAGGTTGCACCCTGCGGTTGCTATGGAAAAGGCGTAGGTGGAAGGATGGAAATGATAAAGAGGTTTTTTTTCGATCGGATCAACGTTGGCCGAACAGGGGTTGCCATAGGCTATCGAATAAAGTTTGCCTTTATCGTTCAGCCGGTTGCGGCAGTCTCCCGTTGCACCTTCCTTGATAGTGCAGGAATTGGGGCAGACCATGCATTTCACTCCCTGTGGCACCTGCTCATAAAACATCGCCTCCTTGCGGAAGCGGGCCGGTACATCCGGCATGGATGGCTTAATGCGGGGGACAGGCATCGCTGTTACCATGGAAGCCACAGCCGGATTAGCCAGGCATAACGTTCCGCCCAGGCACCAGAGGCCTTTTTTCAGGAATTGCCTTTTAGTGTATTCGGGTTTTGGTTTTTCCATATGAATAAACCGGATCTGCGAAGCCTTTCACTTGCTCAAAATTATAAATAAGCACGCTTTAACGCACGAAATATTTAATGAATGTGATTCACACCGGCGAGGTCTTTCTGCGAACCGCTGAGTTAACTGCCAGAACCAGGCTGATCAGTCCCATTGCATAAACCGAATTCATAATCCCAACCCACGGAATGATCAGCAGGGTGGTCACAAGGGCTCCGCATGCCGCCCCTGCCATATCCATCGTGTAAACCGTGACAAGGCTTTTGTTGACATCAGTTCCTGCCAGCTGCAGCGAGGATGCGAAAATAAAGCCTGTCAGCAAAGCAGCTGAAAATATCATCATGAAAAACACAATTTGCAGAAGAAGAGAGGATACTGTGGAAGAAGAGATGACTTTCACCAGTGTCGGTATGGAAAAAGACAGGATTGCCAGCATGACCTGCAGCAGAGCATAACGGGCAGGCGAGGACTGATCCATAACCTTTGAATGGATAGCGGCTCCCAGGCTCAGACCTCCCATGCATATAGCCACAAAGATGCCGAGCGACTGATAAAGTTGACCCACTTCAATCTGAAACAGTATGGTCAGCAACACCTGCAGGGATGACAGACTGAAACCGGCGCCGAACATGCCGGGAAGCGCCGGATTGAAAAAAAACAGTGAGATGATGAGCGCCAGGAACAAAACCAGCAGGGGGATAATCAATGCACTGATCCGGAATCTGAACTGACCCGACCAGTACCTGAGCAGACCGTACATGGCCACCGGCCTGAAATCCGCGTTAGGTTCCACGGTCATATCGAGGGCATTTAGCACCAGTTCTGCCTGCTGTTCAAGCAATGTCTCATCCAGGTAGTAGGAGTTGACAAAGTCATTTTCAAGTCCCCTTGTCCCGGCAAGCCTGCCGATATCATACCCCAGTCCGGTATCGGAGGCCACATAGTAAGTTCTGCTGCCGGAGTATATCCTGATCTCGCTGAAGTATTCCCTGCAACTGAGGTAAACTGAGGAATGAAGCCTCACGGCATCCTCGTTAAGATAATTCCCGGCAGGTGGCAGCGAAAAACCTATGATCCCTGAATCAGACAGCTGTTCTCTGAGAAGACGGAAGAATTCCCTTGTGTAATATCGGTTCAGCTCAAGGGTTGAAGGCTCGGGGAGATTCAGAAGGATTACATCATATTCTGAAGGATTTTTTTTCAGGAAGTACCTGACATCCCTGTCAAACGTATGTACTTTGCCACTCAGGAGTGTTTTGGTGTACCTGCCGGCAAGCCTGAAAATGAATGGATCCAGCTCAAGGTAATCAATTCTCTGCACTTCGGGGTATTTAAGGATCTCACTGGTCATTCCGCTTATACCCCCTGAAACAAGCAGGACTGAGGCAGGATGGGGATGCTGCACCATGGCAAAATGCACCGCTTCTTCAGCTGATTGGTTGTTTTCTGTTGTGAACAGCAGCAGGTTGTTCTGATAGAAGTTCAGCTGACCGGCAAGCCGGGTGACTGTCAGGTTTCCGAATGGTGTATCCTGTGAGTTAACCATTTCCTGGTTGCCATACAGAAAATGCCTGATATGGAGTGTCAGAGGTAAAAACAGAAATGACATCAAAGCCGCAATGGAAAGCAGCAGTGAAATACCGCGCCATAACCGGGGAAGCGAGTTCCGTGCCGCGTAAGCCACTACGAGTGAATTTATAACCGCCACGATGCAGGCTGCCTGGAAGTTATCCACAAAATATGCCAGCACAAGGCTGAACAGGGCTCCTCCGGCCATACTTCCCGCTGATTCAGCAGAGTATGCGCCGGCACCTGATCCCTGCATAGAGTACAGGTTCAGCAGTCTTCCCAAACGGCTGAAGGCCAGTCCCGACACAAAACAAAACGGGAAAAGCATCACCAGCGAGCTTATATAAAGCTGTACGGCACTGGCCTGTATGCCATCAGGGAAGATCTTTCCATGAAGGAAGTCAAGCAGGAACAGCTGAATCAGCGGTAAAAATGCCATTCCAAGCAATATGTACAGGGCGGATCTGATATCGCCTTCCCTTGCGTGAAGGAAACGGCCTGAAAAGGCTCCTGCCCCGTTTATGACCATCCATGTTGACAGAAAAATACCGATGACAAATTCATTGCCGCCAAAGGCAATGAGAAACTCCCGGAAAAGTACCACCTGGGAAATGACAGCGGAGAATCCGAGCACAAAAAGGATGAGCAATACGGTTTTTCTTTCCTGAGTCACATCCATATTTACAGTCGTCATGTGAAAACACTATGTTGCCTGAACGGGCATTATAAACAAAAGTAACAAAAATGGGCCAACACAGGGAACTGATCTGCAAAACAGCTCTTTTTTAATCGGTCCTTAGACCATATAATATTAATGTAATAAAAATGTGATAATTAACAGATTTTTAAATATTTCCGGTTACCTGAGACAGGCCGGCCATCGGTTGATCGCATAAAAGCGTTACCTTTGCAGGCATGATAAAACGCGTGTATGTCTGCCAGACAAGTGCCAGAAATAACACCCGAAATACGTGAACATTTTGCCGGCCTAATACGGCTGATCCGGCGCAGCAAGGAACTGAAAGATTATGCGACTCTCAGTCGTGCATTTCACATGCTTTGCGATGGAAGTCAGGGAGGCAGCCAGGATCAGCACCGGGAGGAAATCCTTGCGGCCATTGAAGTGGCAAGGATATCAGTGGAGGAGATCGGCCTCGGGATTACTTCAGTCATTAGTGTCTTTCTGCTCAGGATGCTGCAGCAGGGAAGGACAACGTTGCTCCAGATCGAGAAGGGCTTCGGAAAACCTGTAGCTGTCATTGTAAACGGACTGTATTCAACCGAGAGTTTTAATGGCCAGACTCTTGCCCCCCAGGCAGAAAACTTTCGCAACCTGTTGCTGAACCTGGCCGGTGATGTCCGGGTTATTCTGATAAAGATTGCCCGACAGCTTTACCTGATGCGCCGGATAAAGGAATTCCCTCCTGACATTCAGATAAAACTGGCAATGGAATCCAATTACCTGTATGCTCCGCTTGCACACAGGCTTGGCTTTTATCTGATCAAATCAGAAATGGAAGATCTTTTCCTTAAGTATACTGACCGAAAGACATATGACATGATCGCCGTCAGGCTGGCGCAGAAGATGAAAGACCGCAGGCAGTTCATCCAGGAATTCATCAGGCCTGTTGAAGAGTCATTGAGGAAACTTGGTTTTAATTTTGAAATCATAGGAAGGCCCAAGTCAATTCACTCCATATGGAACAAGATGGTAAATAAAGGGGTTGATTTTGAGGACATATATGACCTGTTTGCCATCCGCATCATTATTGACAGCTCACCGGGCAATGAAAAGGCCGATTGCTGGAAGGCATATTCAGCAGTGACCGATATTTACCAGCCAAATCCGCAAAGGCTGAGGGACTGGATATCGGTTCCCAAGACCAACGGTTATGAATCTCTTCATACGACGGTGGTTGGACCGGAAGGCAGGTGGGTTGAGGTGCAGATAAGAACCGTAAGGATGAATGAAATCGCTGAAAAGGGATTTGCGGCGCATTGGAAGTACAAGGGACTTGAAAGCGGGCAGGGGCTGGATGAATGGATGGGAAGGATCCGTGAGATTCTGTCCACGCCGGAGCCGGATGCAAAGGAATTCCTTGATGATTTCAGGCTGAGCCTCTACTCAAAAGAGATCTTTGTTTTCACACCCAGGGGAGATCTGAGAAAGTTTCCGGCAGGTGCCACTGTCCTTGATTTTGCCTACGACATTCATTCAGATATGGGATCAACCTGCACCGGCGGTAAGGTCAACGGAAAGAATGTACCCATCAGACACGTGCTCCAGAATGGAGACCGTGTTGAAATCATGACTTCCAAGAACCAGACACCCAAGATGGACTGGCTGAATTTTGTAGTCACCTCAAAGGCAAAGACAAAGATACGTTTCAAGCTGAATGAGGCTAAGGTTAAGGCGGCGGAAACAGGCAAAGAGATGCTGGTCAGAAGGTTGAAAAACTGGAAAATACCCTTTTCGGACGAAACGGTAAGAAAGCTGCTTAAGGCCTATAAATTGAAGATGGCACAGGATCTTTATTTTAAAATATCAACCGAAGAGATTGATCTTGCTGAAGTCAAGGACCTGCTTCAGGAACCTTTACCTCCCGAAAAGCCGCCCGCAGGGGCTGAAACTCCGGAACATGTGGTTCCCGAAGCTGAGACCAGGAAAGATGACTTCCTTATAATTGACGACTACATGTCCAACGTCGATTACAGGCTTGCTAAATGCTGCAATCCGATCATCGGGGATGAAATATTCGGATTTATCACCGTGGGTGAGGGAATCAAGGTTCACCGCACCAACTGCCCCAATGCCTTTCAGTTGATGTCACGCTACGGTTACCGGGTTGTGAAAGCCCGGTGGAGGTCTGGCATCCGAGAGAGTCTGTTCACCGTTGCCATTGACATTGAAGGGGAGAGTGATCCGGGTATCCTGGGCAGCATATCAGGCATCCTTTCAAAAGACCTGAAGATCAATCTGCAGTCCTTTTCAATGGATTCGGATGAAGGGATGTTCAGGGGCAGGATGAAGCTTTCGGTTAAGGATACGACTCACCTTGAATCGCTCATCAGCCGTCTGATGAGCATCAGGGGAGTATACCGGGTCAGCCGGGTTGAAGGAACCGGCACTTGACCAAAGTTTCTCTGGTCAGGGCACTTTTTTAAGGACCATCATTTTGGAGTCAGACAATGCCATGGAATTGTTAAAATCATAGAATTCATCATATTTGTCCTTGCTGTATTCTCCTTTGTAAAACTCGACCCTCCGTCTGAAATAGATATATTTTCCCTGGTTTGTTATAGTATAGCTGCATTTACCAAAACCTGATGATATGTCCTCGTAAACGGGTAAAGACTCAAGTGTGTACCCTTCCGGGATTTCGATCATTACAGAATCAGTTTGCATGTAGGAATATTGAATTTCAGTTTCTGAGGGCAACTTTTTAATAAAGGACGCTCCGGATAAGATGACCGGGGACAAAAACAACCTGCTGCTGCTTGCCGAGCAAAGATTTCGTATCGTAACATCAAACCACGATGTACCGGTTGGCAGTTCACCTGAGCTAAAAGAAAAACTGTCGCTCGCCATATTGAAAGTAGCAGGTCGCATCAGTGTTGCCAGCCATTCCAGCCGGTCATCAGGTTTGGATTCAGACACACTGTAAAGGTTGTGGTAAGGAAGGCCGTTATAGACCATTGAAATACTTCCCTCAGCATCACCGGAACTTTTCAGGCTGATTTTTGAGAAAGTACGGATGGAATTTTCAGTGAGGCCGTATGCAGGCGTTTTTTGAATCCGGCCACCTTCGGGGGTGACCACCAGTACATACCGGTCACTGGTTGCATTTCCCAGGTAACCAAAAGGGAAAGTC
>JAXDCR010000098.1:0-5240 GCA_034677845.1 Bacteroidales bacterium
TGATGGGTGCCATGATCAAAAGCTATTTTGCAGAAAAGTCAGGCATTGATCCTTCCAGGATCTTCCAGGTGTCGGTCATGCCCTGCACTGCCAAGAAATTCGAGGCTGACCGTGAGGAGATGGTGCAGAAAGGCATAACGGATATCGACGCTGTGCTCACCACCCGTGAACTTGCCACCCTGATCCGTATTTACAACATCTCGCTTGAGCAACTGGAACCGGAACCTGCCGATTCACCGCTCGGAACCCGCAGCACCGCCGGCAAGATGTTCGGAGCTTCCGGCGGCGTGATGGAGGCAGCTTTGAGGACAACGTACCATGCCCTTCAGCGAAAAGACATGAAGGATATGAATATAAATGAGATAAGGGGATTAAAAGGAAGAAAGGAGGCCAGGATTACCATCGGCGGTGAGCAACTTGGGGTGGCGGTCGTCAGCGGACTGGCCAACGCGGAAAAGATGCTCCGTGAAATTAAAAACGGAAGAAAAGACCTGCATTTCATCGAATTTATGGCATGCCCGGGGGGCTGCATCAACGGTGGCGGACAGCCCATCGGAGTCAGCCAGGAAAACATAAAGGCCCGCATAAAAGGCATTTATGAACTGGATGCGAACGAGAATATGAGGACTTCACATGCCAATCCGCAGATTCAGGAGCTCTACAGCAGTTACCTGACTGCCCCGGGCAGTGAAAAAAGCCATCACCTGCTGCATACCCATTACAGGGACAGAAGCGGAGATATACTTTAGAAACTTGCTGATTATGCAAAACATCATAGCTTTGAAAATATAATCCTCATTTACATGGAACATAAAAAGACAATTCTGATAGTTGACGATGATAGTGACTTCCTTTACCAGACACGGGTGAAGGTTGAATCCTTCGGGTACAGCGTTGTCACAGCCGACAGTCAGAAGCAGGCTGAAAAGTTGCTGTCGGAAATGAAACCTGACCTGGCCATTCTGGATCTGATGATGGAAAACGAGGACAGTGGTTTTATTTTAAGCTACAGGCTCAAAAAGAGATACCCTGATGTGCCGGTGATCCTGGCCACCGCAGTCAGGTCGGAAACAGGACGGGGTTTCAAACTCAATTCCGATGAAGAGAAGCAATGGATAAAGGCCGATGTGGTGCTCGACAAAGGCATACGCGCGGATCAGCTTGAAAAGGAAATCAAGAAACTGTTGAAACTTTAAATGAAAGTCGGCAGTCCTGTTCAGCGATGAATGAAGGGCTTGCAGACACACGCATGGATCTGAAGATAAAAAACCGGCAACTGATCTTTACGGTGAAAGACCGCTGCAGGGTTTGCTACACCTGCGTCAGGGGCTGCCCATGCAAGGCCATCCGTATTGTGAACGGACAGGCTGAAGTAATGTCGCAGCGCTGTATTGGCTGCGGAAACTGCGTTAATGTATGCAGCCAGAAGGCAAAAATGTTTCTTGACACAAAAGAATCCGTTAAGAATATTCTCAGGCAGCACCACAGCGTGGTGGCCATGGTGGCGCCAAGCTTTCCCGCTGAATTCCAGGAGATTGATGATTACCGCCAGCTTGTATCCGCGGTCAGGAAACTCGGGTTTGCTCACGTGACCGAGGTGGCCTTCGGGGCCGATCTGGTAGCCAATGAATACCGGAAGGTGTATAATAACAGTGAGTCCGCCCCCCATATCGTCGCCAACTGTCCCACCATCCTGGCCTATGTTGAAAAGTACTATCCCCAGCTTGTTGACAAAATAGCCAGGATTCCCTCGCCCATGGTGGCCATGGCCCGTGTCATTAGAAAAAAATTCGGCGAAGGCGTAAAAGTTGTTTTCATCGGCCCCTGCTTTTCGAAAAAAAATGAATCAGACGAGCTGGATGAAGTGCTTACGTTCACTGAGCTGAGAGAGCTTTTGAAAGAGATGAAAATAGACTTCGCGGCGGATGAGATTTCGGAATTCGATCCTCCGGTCGGCGGATGCGGCGCAATATTCCCTGTGAGCAGGGGTATGCTGCGGACAATCAACATGACGGAAGAGATTGCCGATGACAACATAATTATTGCGGAGGGAAATCCCAGTTTCCAGGAGGCCATACGGGAATTTGAAGAAGGCTACATATCCGGCCAGCATCTCGACCTGCTGGCCTGTGACGGGTGCATCATGGGACCCGGAATGAGCAGGGGAGGGCAGCGGTTTTCGCGGCAGAAGGCGGTGAGCAGCTATGTGATCCGGCAGAAGCAGCATGTTGACCGCAAGGCCATGGAGGAGTCCTTTAAAGAATTTGCCTCCATCGACATGACACAGCAATATGAAGCCAATGACCAGAGGCTGGAAATGCCTGCATCCGCTAAAATTGTTGACATCCTTGAGAAAATGGGCAAATACAACCCGGAGGATTACCTGGATTGCGGGGCGTGCGGTTACAGCACCTGCTGGGAGCATGCCGTGGCCATCAGCAAGGGCCTGGCGGAGAATGAAATGTGCCTGCCCTATACCATTGAGAAACTGCACAAATACAACAACCAGCTGATGAAGGTGAACGAGGAAATGACCTCCATGCAGAAGGTGCTGAAGCAAAAGGAAAAACTCGCGGGAATGGGCCAGATTTCGGCGGGAATTGCCCACGAGCTGAACAATCCGCTGGGAGTCATCATCATGTTCAGCAACCTGCTGCTGGAAGACTGTCCCCCGGACTCACCGATGCAGCATGACATAAAGCTGATCGTGGAACAGGCCAACCGGTGCAAGAAGATTGTAAGCGGACTGTTGAGTTTCAGCCGGAAAGACCAGGTGAGCAAATCGGCTGTGGATGTTGTCAAAATGGTGCATAAAAGCATACATTCTCTTATCGTGCCGGATAACATTGACATTCAGGTGGAAAGTGATATTAAGGACCCTGTGGTCATGCTTGATGAAGAGCAGATTATACAGGTGTTCAGCAACCTTATAAAGAACGGCATCGAGGCAATGCCGGGGGGAGGCAAAATAAAAATTTCAATCGGTGAAAAGCTGAACGATGTGAGTATAAAGGTTTCAGACACGGGTACCGGCATCTCAAAAGAAAACCTTGAAAAAATTTTCGAGCCGTTTTTCACAACAAAGGAGAAGGGCAAGGGAACGGGATTGGGCCTGCCGACAATCTATGGGATCATCAAGATGCACAAAGGCAAGATCGACGTGGTGTCAAATGATAATCCCGCACTGGGGCCCACCGGTACCACATTCAAAATCAGATTGCCAAGGTTGTATTCCGATTGAACCCTGACAAAAACCGGCATAACGGATAATGCAAATAAATCAAACCAAATGAAGATACTTAAGCTTCTTGTAGTGGATGATGAACCGGGAATCCGCGAAGGGATTGAAAGAATCCTTAGAAACTTCACGCTTACCTTTCCCTTTCTGGAGGAAGACCTTGGTTTCAAGGTACTGAAGGCATCAACGGGTGAGGAGGGTATTGAGATCATCGACAACAAGCTCCCCGATATAATCCTTCTGGATAACAAACTTCCTGGAATACAGGGGGTGGAAGTGCTGGAGTACATAAACAGGAAACAGTACGACTGCAAAGTGGCCATGATCACGAGTTATGCATCTCTGGACGTGGCGGTCAACGCCACAAACGACGGCGCTGCTGATTTTATACCAAAACCCTTCACCCCTGATGAACTGAGATCCTCCCTCAGCACAATTACTAAACAATTGTATTTAAAGAGGATAACAGAAAAAATGAAAAAGGAGGGAAAGAAGATACGCTTTCAGTTCCTTTCCATTCTTTCGCATGAGCTGAAATCACCGCTCAATGCCATCCTGGGGTACCTTGAGCTGATGAAAAGCCGTCAGCTGGGCGAAAACATCAGCGACTATTCTGAAATGATAGACCGTTCCATGTCAAGGGCTAACGGCATGAAGCAGCTTATCATGGACCTGCTCGACCTGACAAAGATCAGACTGGAAAGATCGGAAAAATCCATAGTCGATGTGAACCTGAGTGAGTCTGCCAAACAGGCGATTGATTCAGCCATTCCGATGGCCATCCAGAAGGATGTTCAGATAAACCTCGAAGCCGACGGCCAGTTCATCATGAAAGCAAATCCTGAAGATATGGAGATCATTTTCAACAATCTGATCTCAAATGCGGTCAAATATAACAAAGACGGCGGTAAAGTAGCCTGCAGGATCTTCAGGGCAGATGACCGGATCGTAATTGAAGTGGAGGACACGGGAATCGGTATGTCGGAAGAAGAAATAGCAAAGCTTTTCAACGATTTCACCCGGATAAAAAATGAAAAGACCAAGCACATAAACGGAACCGGTCTGGGACTTTCGATTCTGAAGCAGATTGCACAACTTTACGGAGGGGAGATATCGGTTGAAAGCAAAGAGGATGTCGGAAGCCGATTTACCGTAACTTTGCCGGAACAATACAATGAAAACCGGAATGAGTAAACTGCCTGACAGGACGGTCGAAAGACTGAGCCAGTACCGGCGCGTGCTGCTGGACATTTACTCGCCGGAGACGGATCATATTTTTTCATACAAGCTGGCAGGTCTCATGCACAATAAGCCGGAACAGGTGCGCCGTGACCTGATGCTGATCGGATGCTCGACAACCCTTAAAAGAGGTTACAATATACAGGACCTTATCAGTCGCATCAATGAGATACTGGATGCTGAAGACAGCATCAATGTGGCTGTATTCGGCATGGGTAACCTGGGCAAAGCCATTACAAACTATTTCCGGAAGAAAAGGGAAAAACTGAAAATACTGGCCTCCTTTGACACTGACCCTGACAAGGCCGGCCGTATCATTTCGGGTGTGCGATGCTACCACAACACCCAGATGAAGGAGGTCATTGAACGTGAAAACATAACCGTTGCCATTCTGACAGTTCCGGTTGAAGCAGCCGACTCTGTCGTGCAGCAGCTTGTGCACCTGGGCATAAAGGGAATAGTGAATTACACCACAAAACCGCTGAATGTCCCCCCCCATGTTTACCTTGAAGAATATGACATGATCACCTCGCTTGAAAAGATAGCTTATCACGTAAAGAACAGGAAGAATTAATGTTAAATCATTTAATACCCATAATCATGAAAAACGATAAGATTTTAATTGTTGATGACGATATTGACGTGGTCAACATGTATAAAGCCATTCTGGAGAAGGAAGGATACAAGGTATTGTACGCCTTTAACAAGAAAACCGGCATGGAGCTGGCAAAGGCCGAAAATCCCCGGATCATTGTGCTGGACG
>JAXDCR010000099.1:0-2554 GCA_034677845.1 Bacteroidales bacterium
GTCCAGTCCAGCCGCGGATCAACCCCCATTGTGTCCGGCGTAAACGTATCGGGTTCCGGCGGGGCAGGAGCCGCTGCCAGTCCGTAATCATCCTTCAGCCGGTTTGGATTTGTGTCGTACATGTCGAGGTAGGGCAATCCACCGGCATTCGTACGGAAATGATCGGCATACCAGCAGGTGGGTTGACAAAAGCCCCATGAATACAGCCAGATGTATTTGGGGTCGCCGTTGGGATTGGCATTCAAACCGACAGTCGGTGTTCCGTCGTTAACGGACATCTGCACTGCCCAGACACATTCCGGTCCGTTCTCCCTGGCGGTATCAAAATTATCATGGTAGTTTGCCTCAAGTCCGTAACGCTCACCGGACATGGTAATACCATTGTCAATCACATTGGTCAGAATGGCCAGCGCTTCATCGAACCCTTCGGGATATTCCCCCTCACAGGCACGGTAGATAAGAATTTTGGCATAATAGCATTCGGCTGCCCACCGGTTCGGCCTTCCGAGATCGGATTGGGATTCGGGAAGGTTCTTCCTTGCAAAATCCATGTCGGATGCAATCCGGGGCCAGATGTTGACAAATTCAGTGCCGTTGTTATTTACTGTGTTGGGGACTCTGTAATCAGAAACGGTCTCATCAATCCACGGCAGGTTCCTGAAATTTATTTTAAGCATGAAATAATAATGAGCCCTCAGAAAGCGTGCTTCTGCCTCAATTTGCTTCCTGCCCTGATCGCTCAGGTCTTTCACAAGCGGAAGGATTTGCATTACCTGGTTACATCTTGAAACGGCATTGAAGTACTGTCTCCAGAGGCTCAGAAGGGGGCTGTCATCCGGGAGCACATCAAATCTTGACGCCGCCAAAGGGCCCCGAATCTGATCTCCTGCATCAGAGCCCTTGAAACATTCAGCCCCGCGAATCACTCCATAAAGTGGCATATCGGTTCCGCTGTATAAGGCACCTTCGTTCAAAACAGAGTAGACCCCGATTAAAAGAGATTGAACACCTTTGGCGTCTGAAATTAATAAATCACCTGCAGTTCCGATGGGTGGCTGTTCAAGGAACTCTTTGCTGCATGACAACAGGAAAAAAAGGTGGAGCCAGACAAGGCATCTCGTTAAACTCGATTTCATGACAGCAGGTTTATTTATTGGATCAGGGCAGGGATCCCTCTTATCAGTCACAAGCCGTTTCAGTTGCTATCATGCAAATTACAAAAAATCATCCATGTGAAAAGATTCTTAAAAGAAAAACTTACCATCAATATCTATTTGTGGGTTTATTGAGCAGCTTTATTTAATTTTATTAAAATTTTAATCGAAATGAAGAATTTATTACTGACTATGATTTTGCTGTCAGCCATGGGCACTATGTCTGCCCAGGCACCGGTTACCAGTCCCCCTTCTCCTGTTCCTGCCGCGGGGATGCCCTCTGCCCAGCCGGCTGTAAGCTATGAGCCCGGGACAAAACCAGCGGAGACCAACGTGTTGCGGGCCGAATACCCGCGTGTGGATGCTGCCTCGCGCAAGGCATACTTCCGTTTCACGATCCCCTATGCAGACTCCGTCAAGGTGGTTGTGGGCAATGAGACTTTTAACATGACAAAAGGGGATAAGGGAGTGTGGACACTTGAAACGAAACCGCTGGTCGTGGGCTTCCATTATTATTTTGTCAACGTTGACGGCATGCGTCTCACCGATCCCTCAAGCCGCTCCTTTTTCGGTTATACGCTGAATGCAGGCGGGATCGAGATACCGGAGGGACCTGAAGGCGATTATTACCGTTTCAACAAGAATATCGAGCATGGACAAGTGCGCTCGTTGTATTATTATTCAGATATAAATAAGACTCACCGGCATGTAAATGTATATGTACCGGCAGAATATGAAAAGAATCCCGGTAAACGGTACCCGGTGCTCTACCTGCTGCATGGCATGGGTGAAAATGAAAGCAGCTGGATCAACCAGGGTTATGCCGATTTTATCATGGACAACCTTATCTCGGAAGGGAAAGCGGTTCCCATGATCGTGGTTATCATGAGCGGTGACATGGTCACAACTCCTGATATACGGAGGATTGAAGGAGCCACCGTATCCGATATCTACATAAATGAACTGATACCATTTATCGATAAAAGCTTCCGCACGATAGCGGACCGTGACCACCGTGCCATGGCAGGTCTGTCAAGGGGCGGGAGCCAGACGTTCCAGACGGTCCTGCCTCACCTTGATAAATTTGCCTATCTGGGGGGACTGAGCGGAGCGATCAGAATAACTGAACAGGACATTAACACGGTTTACGGCGGGGTTTTTGCCGATGCAGCAGCTTTTAACAGGCAGGTGAAACTGCTGTTTCTCAGTTCGGGAACCGAGGAAAACATGGGAACAGGCGCTTTGGTCGAACTTCTTAAAAAACATGGAATCAACTGCACGTATTACGTTTCCCAGGGTACGGCCCATGAATGGCTGACCTGGCGCAGGAGACTGAGAGAACTGGCACCTTTGCTCTTCAAATGATCCAGTCCCGGATCCTGTGGCGTAAAATAAAGCAC
>JAXDCR010000100.1:0-4554 GCA_034677845.1 Bacteroidales bacterium
CACATTTATCAAATATTCGCTGTGGCAAAAATTCTGTGATCTGAACGTAAACATATTTACCTTGATTCATTGTCAGCCTATTTACAGGCTAACATAATCAATTCAAATCGTCACCACGCAAAAAAACTCTACAAACCAGTCATATCAATGATTTCAAAGAACGTATGTTTTTTTTTAGTAGACACTAATGACGTCAATTGATTATTCGCGGAATGACCAGTGTGCCTTGTAAGTATATGGAATCGGTGTGGCGCGGATCAGATTTCTTTATTATAAGTTGAACATCAGGCTATGTCAAAGCGCGTTGATCGGCAGACTATGTTAAAATTTGCAGATTGGCAGGTTGTATCTATATATGTTTAACGGCAGGCAAAATAAAACTATTTTTATCTTTGTGGCCTTTGTTGAATGATGAAGATAATTAACCGGTATTTCACCCTTTTCCTGCTGGTTGCCTGCGTGATCGGCCTGATTGTGCCGTCCTTCGGTGAAAACACCTCGCTTATCGTCATCCTGTCGCTTGGATTTATCATTTTTTGCTCTTACTTTCAGGTGGAACTGTCATGGAAATCACTGACAGCTGATTTCGGCCTTTCAGCGGCGTTTTTCCTGTCCCGCTTCGTGCTGCTGCCAAAGATCTTGTTTTTTGCAATGAAATGGATCAGCAATGTTTATGCCCTGATAGTATTGCTGATGTTTCTGGCTCCCGCTGCCGTATCTTCACCGTCTTTTACCCAGCTGTTCGGAGGAAAAACGGACCTGTCATTGAAAATATTAATATTCAGCAGCTTTCTTTCCATTCTGACAATCCCTTATATTCCAAGTCTTTTATTAGGCACATCGGTCAGTATTCCGGCAAAAGATATGCTTCTGACGTTATTGTACACAATCGTCGTTCCTTTTATCCTTCACCTGCCGTTGCGCAGGTTTATGGCTTTAAAGACCGCTCTTGTCAGATGGGGTTCACTGATGACCCTTCTCGGGCTTAGCATAATGTTTATCGTGGTTACTGCGCGAAACAAAGTCACAATGGTTCAGCACCCTGAATTGGTGGGACTTTTCATTGCCATATCACTGGCGATCTATGCCTTTATGTACCTCTTCGGGTATTTTTTTATGCCTTCCGGTGCTGAAGAAAAACGCCGCACTTTGTCAATCAGTTCAGGGGCAAACAATGTTGGTCTCGCGGTTGCCATCACCACCCTGTTTTTCCCCGGTACGGTGAATGTGTTTTTCATTGTTTCGCAGCTCACATGGGTGGCGGCTCTGATTCCCATGCGGCGCTGGCTCTGGAATGCGGCTCCTAAAGATAAAAATCGCGCGTGAGTCGCGAAAATTCCTGCGAATACCCGGCAGACCCTGCGTTCATGATGCTCATCTCAGCTATGGAGGGATTTGAACATTGCTTCCGTGCCAGTTCCAGTAAAACCCTGGTAGGTTTCCGTTCCGGTTTTGAACGGACATGGACGATTCTTTCAGGATACAGACGGTTAAACCAAGCGATGCTCAGAATGGTTTCACTGGCTTGTGCCGGAAGGATCACACTGATTTTTCCGTTTTCATTCAGGATGCGGCTGCTGTGAAAAATAAGCGATTCATAGGAAAGCTTCTCATCATGCCTGGCTGCAGACCTTGCAGCATCGGGCGGCCGGAGAGAATTCACAAAGTAGGGCGGATTGCAGACGACCAGGTCAAATTTAACGGTTGACCGTGAAACATACTCCTGAAATGGCATGTGATGCAATCTGATCCGTTCACGCCAGGGGCAATTGGATATATTTTCTTCTGCCTGGCTGCAGGCTGTGGCATCAATTTCAACGGCATCAATGACCGCGGCACTTCGCTGCGCCAGCATGATGGCAATTAGTCCCGTCCCCGTGCCAACATCCAGAATGGATTCAGCCCCCTGAACATCTGTCCATGCACCCAGCAACACCCCATCGGTGTTCACCTTCATGGCGCAGCGGTCATGCTTTATCACGAATTGTCTGAACTGAAAATAATCATTTGGCATAGACCAGTCATTAGGCTGACAAACAATCTTGCACGGTATGCAGCAGACTCACCGTTGCATTGCAAATGATCTGCAATTGACGCATTGTCTTTATCATTATGCATTTATACATTTGCTTTATCATTAATGTATTAAATATTAGATGACTACACAACATATGGGGCACCCATATAAACATTATTAGTCATTCACTTCACTCATAAGATCGTTTCGCTAAGTTGTGTCAGGCATTTGGCATGGGCTGCCTAAACGACCTCATATTGACAGGTCATCAGGTACTTTGTCCGCCAGCATTACCGTTGCACTGCACCGTGTCAGTAAAAGCCGGAAAATATTATGCAAATTTATTTATATCCCTGTCAATGAACAATGAAACCAGGGGTTTCGGGAATACCTGAATAAAAACTTTCCTTTTAAGCAGAGTACCCTTCAAATACACCCAGTCCGAACAATGCAAAGTCATACCTGACCGGATCTTCTCTGTCAAAAGTTCTGAGTATTGAATCCAATTCCGAAACGGCCTTGGCATCATTCTGTCTGCGGGTTAAAATTCCCAGTTTCCTTGCCACATTGCCTGAATGAACATCAAGGGGACAGGAAAGAATGGAAGGTGAGATCGATTCCCAGAGACCGAAATCAACACCTTTGTTGTCTTTCCTTATCATCCATCTGAGGAACATATTCAGCTTCTTGGCAGAAGAACCCTTCAACGGATCCGAAACATGTTTTGCAATCCGTCTGTCATGCGGCAACCTGAAAAATATGTTTCTGAATTCATGAATGGCAGTCTGCAAGGAATTTCCTGTTCTGAACCGGTTAAATATTGTTTCCAGACCGTCATAATTTATATAGATGTTTTTAAGTGCTTTAATAAAGTAAATAAAATCCTCAGCATTAAAAGTTCTGTGGATCACACGCTTTATCTTTTCAAGGTCTTTGTCGGCATGATTTAGTACAAAATCATATGGCGAATCATCCATATATTGGAGCATACGTTTTGCATTCCTGAGGATTTCGGTTCTTTTACCCCATGCAATTGTGGCAGTCAGAAAACCTGAAATTTCGATATCTTCTTTTTCTTTGTAGCGATGGGGTATACTTATGGGATCACAGGGAATGAATTCAGGATTATTATATTTTTCGACCCTTTCATCAAGAAACTCTTTCATTTCTGACCTTACCGGCTGCATAATCCTGAAGTGGATCCGTGAAGTTAGGAAATATGATTTAGAATAATACGTGCTGACTGCAGCTCCTCGCATCAAGATGCAAGGAATCTTCGATTCCTATTGTTTATTTTTTCGTGTTCGCTGACTCCGTAACAGGTTATGGGGAAGGTTCTCAAAGGATTCATGGAGTCATGCTAAGCAGTGCCGGGTTATGAAAACGAATACTTCCTAACTGACCAGCAGGCCGTCGTGCATGGTGATGGTGCGGTCAGACATACCCGCCAGTTCCGTGTCATGGGTTACAATAATGAAGGTCTGATTGTATTTAGCCCGCAAGGAAAAAAACAGCTCGTGCAGCTCCTTTTTGTTCTTTGAATCAAGGTTACCGGAAGGCTCATCAGCGAGGATCACGTCGGGATTGTTGATGAGGGCCCTTGCAACGGCCACCCTTTGCTGTTCACCTCCTGAAAGTTCGTTGGGCTTGTGATCCATTCTTTGATCGAGTCCGAGAAACGACAGGATTTCTCTGGCCCTGTTCTGTGCCTGGTGCCGTTGGACCCCGGCTATGAAAGCAGGGATGCACACATTTTCAATGGCGGTGAATTCCGGAAGAAGATGGTGAAACTGAAATACAAAGCCGATATGAAGGTTACGGAATTGAGCAAGGGCATTTTCGTTCATCCCATCCACCTGTGTTCCCTTAATAAAAACTTTGCCTTCATTGGGCTTCAGGAGTGTGCCTGCGATCTGGAGAAAAGTCGTTTTGCCGGCACCACTGGCACCGACAATCGTTACTATCTCTCCTCGTGCAATTGTAACGGTGATACCTTTGAGGACTTTTAGAGAACCAAAAGACTTGTGGATATTTTCAGTTTCTAGTACGGTCATGCTGTTTTACAAACCGTATGGGAATTAGGCGAATGGCAGGGGTGAACCGGTATCAGTCTGCATTCAGATTGCTTGAAATATCGTTAAGGTCCTGCCGTAATCCGGAAGTGCTTTTGTTGATCTCGCCTGCAATATCACCTGTGCTGTTTTCGATCTCCCGTTTGATGTCATCCTGCGCCTTTCTGAATTCACGAAGGCCCTTTCCCAGTCCCTTTGCCAGTTCGGGTACTTTTTTAGACCCGAAAAGCAGCAGGAACACCAGAAAAACCATCACCAGTTCCCCGCCACCAAGAGCAAGTATGATATATGACATATCGTTCAATTAGATCAGCAAATATAGTTAAAAACCTTCTCTTGTGTAATATGGTCTTTGTATTTATTCAGCTTTATTATGATAGTTGATCACTCTTTTTCAGGCCATTTCAAAACCTCCCGATTTGTTCGTCCACCGACCAATGGCATTTCAATGAGTTGAGCTTCGCA
>JAXDCR010000101.1:0-21086 GCA_034677845.1 Bacteroidales bacterium
CTGCTTTAAGATGCCTCAGGGGAATGGCAACAAGAGCTGCACCACTGAAAGCAACTTCTTTCTGCCATATGATTTCACCGTTCATCAATGCCACCCAGTATGTCTGGTTCAGACAGCCGTCACAGGAGGAACGAAGACTGAGCCTGGCAGAGTCTTCGTCCATGCTTTCAAGATGAAGGGCAAAACCCTGCTCGGTGGCCGCAGGCAAGGGGTACAGCCCGTCAAGTTTCACAGGGTGAGTGATCTGCAGGTACAGACTGTCACCGGACGGGATGTATGCAACACTGCCCAGTCCGCGTTGGTTTGTGCCGGTTTCAGCGAGCACCGTGCCTGTTTTGTCCACCAGGTTCCCCTGAATGTAAACAGGCATGCCATGGCCGTCGGTTGTCCGGTAGGCCACCGTGGCCGGCAACCCCTTTACCAGTGATCCTCCTTCAGGGTAAAAGCGTATGTCAGGAGGATCAGTAAAGACGGGGATGTACCGGTATTGTGAGGCAATGACCTTTCGTTTTTTTACGTCGGCATGAAAAAACAGTGCGTCGCCGGATTCCGGCAACTGCATGGTGACAATGGCGCTGCCCTTGCTGTCAGTGGTTGACGTTGCCCGGAACAGCACCTTGTCAAAACTCTCCACTGAATAGTCAAAAGGAGTGTCATTCAGTACCTTGCCTTTTGAGTCCTTCATGCTGAGGTTGACCGTCATGGAATCGCCCGGCAAATAGGATAAGCGATCAAAAATGATGAGGACATCAAGCCGGTTATCGTAGTACCTGCTGATCAGTATCTCATTCCTGAATGCATCGCGCGGCGGCTGGTTCTTCATCCATCCCGTGTAGGCTATAATGTGGTACTTGCCCGGAACGGCAGTGGCAGGACTGCGCAGCTTTCCTGAAACCATGTTTTCCGTGACAGGGTATCTGCGAAAGGCAATCTCCTCTCCGTTTGCATCCATGAGCTTTATAAAGAAATCCTGGCTGTAGGGTACTTCGCCGCCTGCAGGCTTTGATGATACAAATCCCTGGAACCACATGCTTTCACCCGGCCTGTAGACATAGCGATCGGTGAAAAGGTATGCCTTTTCGGTGTGAAAGTCGGAATTGTAACGGGCAAGGTCCTGTTCAAGCGCCGTGAAGAAGCTGTCTTTCGTGCCTGATGATGCACCAAGAAGCAGCAACATGAGGGCGCCTGACGCCAGCACCATTGTTTTTCGGATTTCCCTGGTCATATATTCGTGCATATTGTTGACAATGTTCATTATTCGTTCCGCACACTTTCGTTGCCTGACGGGTTGACCCCGTCGCCGGCCTCCCTTTCCTCTTCAATCTTGATGATCTCAATCTCCTCGTCCGTAAAAATGCCGCTTCTTTTGCCCAGCCTGAGCACTGCCTTTTCAATGGGCTCCTCAGGAATGATCACGTTTTCAATGCCCCAGAACTCCTCGTCCGTTTCCCCGATCTGATCCTCAAGAACATCCTTAAAACCTGATACCTCTCCCGTCCTGAAACGTTCCACGTCGGTGGTATCCTTGCCGGTGACAACAAATTCCGATACCGATTCAAAATCGCTGTTGAATTTATCCTGGTCCTTGTCTTTCCGCTGCCTCACGTGTACCTTGATCTCGCTGCGGGCATTGCTCAGGTTCCATTTGGTGTGGTAGGGACGGTAAAAAACCTCGTAATATGCAGCGGTCGGGTTGGCCCTTATGGTCCTGGGGCTCTTCTTTACATAGGTCCTCGGATTGTAATTGAGGTTCTTCTCGCTCAGCTCAAAGGAAGCTCCGACAATCGCGAGCATTTCAACGTCAATGTATATATGTCCCTTATAGCAGGGATATTTGACCCCCTCCTGCTGGTCAAAGGCTATCACATAGGTCGGCCTGTTGAGATGCATGATAATCTTCTCAACCGTATACTGGTACAATGCAAAGTATTCTGCATCGAGGAAGGTCGGCAGGTTCTTGACGATGTCAAGCTGAAGGCTGTTGTACAACCCCCCCTGCATGATGAAGTCGATGTATGTCTTGTCATCGGTGTTGCTGCCCTTGCGCCCTTTGAAAAGCTTCACCTGGTCTTCGCGGACGGAATTGTACGGTTGCTTGTAAATCTGGATGACGGCTTCCGAAAGCGATATATTTTTATTGTCCTGTTTGGTCGTTTCACGGAAAAAGGCCGTAAGGATACTGGGCTGGCGATCGTAATTCCTTGGAATGCTTTCGATTGCCTTTGTAATTATGTAAATGGGGTCAAGCGGCTTCACTATTGTTTCGCGTATCTGTACCCTTTCGGAGGAAAGGCGCACCACCAGCGAGGCCGTGTCAACCCTTTCCAGCGGAACCGTATACAGCTTGTAACCCAGAAAGGACACCCCTAAAGTGTCATCGCTGTCATAGTGGGTGAGCTTCAGCTCGAACCTTCCCCCGGCATTGGAAATGGTGCCCACGCTTTTATCAAGCAGGAAAATGTTGGCAAAGGCCAAAGGCCTGCGGGTGCGGGCGTCAATGACGATGCCATGGATAAGGCGGTATTCGGGACTTCCGGAACGGATCCTGACCGGTGCCAGCAGGATTTTGTTGTTTTCTTCAATGAACTGGATGCTGTCAAACCTGAAGATGTCTGCCAGGTGGTCCCTCACAAGCTGCCTTTTTTCCGTGACGGCAGCAATACGGTGAACCTGTATCTGTGAAGTATAGGTGAATGTGAAGTTGCCTTTGCGACTGATTTCCTTCAGCAGCACGCTGATTTCACCCGTCAGCTGTGACAGGCTCACTTCCCGCTCCAGAAGGCTTTCCTGTGCCCGTGCTGCCGGAGCGCATAGCAGCGTCAGCAGCATAAGAACGGGAAAAATATGGCGATATGTTTCCCGGAGGGCCATCCGTACAGGCTGGGTTATCTGACCCTGAGATTTCCTCCGGTTGTGTCAAAAAGCAGATCTGAAACCTGTTCAAGCTCGGACAGGATTTCTGACAATGGCTGGTTCTCAAAGGATGCCGTAATGCTGTCATGCAGACGCGTTTCCAGCACCAGTTCCTTCCTGAAATGACGGGCAATATCCATAAGGGCCGAATCCATGGGGGTGCCCTCGAAAACAAGCATGCCTGTCTTCCATGAGAGCATATTGACAGGCAGGGTGTTCTCAACCTTCAGCTCATGGTCAGGCAGGAGCAGGGCGGATTGGCTGGCTGACAGGCTTATGATGTGATCAGCCTGTCCGGCCAGGGACAAACTGACACTGCCTTCCATGACGGCAACCCTCACCGACTGTCCGTATTCTGCCACGGTGAATGTCGTTCCTGTAACCTCAACACGCGAGTCTCCCGCAAACACGACAAAAGGATGTCCCTCCAGGCGGACAACCTCAAAAAGACCCTCACCCTGAAGGATAAGCTCCCTTGATTCCCTGCCGAACCGGTTGCCGTAAAAAATGGAAGAGCCGGTATTGAGGCTGACTATTGAACCGTCAGGCAGCTGAATTTCCCTTGGTCCTGCGTCAGCCGTGACGGTGATGAATCCTTTCTGCGCTTCCTCACTGATGTTAAGGCTCCGGAAAAGCATGTATGACAGTCCCCCCGCAACGATTACCATGGCGGCAATGCGCAGCCAGTAGGCACGGTTAATAAAAACATTGCCGGAATGACGCAATCCGCGGTTCATTTGTGTCATCATCCTTAACCGTACCTTTGTCCAGTCCCCCTGTACGTCAATCCTGTCAAAGACAGCCGCATTTTCAGCTTCCTGCCAGACCCTTTCACTGGTGATGGGTACCTTGCCCGTGGCTTTAGCTGTCTGATCTGCCTGCGTCATCCTTTTTCTTTCACGTTTCAGCCTCACACCGGTTTTTTTCGGGATATGTCCGGGAGGTTTTCTTCTTTTTTCATGCATTATTAAGACATTTAAACATTGGTTTACACGTACCGGTCTGCATACAGGTCTCATATCAGGGCATCCGGGCATGCATCCGGGTTGTCATCAGGTGTCAGTCCGGGAAACCGGCGCTTCACCCCCACCTGCCTCCTGCAGCCGGCTGCGCAGTATGCTGAGTGCTTTGCTTATCTGGGTCTCCACGGTTCGTTTGGACAGTTTCAGGGCAACCGCTATCTCCTCATTGCGCATACCTTCAAAACGGTTCATCTTGAAGATACGCCTGCATTGCCGCGGAAGGCTTTCAATAATCGCATGGATCCGCTGCTGAAGTTCAAGGCTCTCGATTTCGTTTTCAAGGTTATCCACTGTTTCACGTTCCAGATCCATTTTCTTGACGTGGTTGTCATGTAAATGCTGCTGGTTGATATGGTTAAGGCAGCAGTTGTAAACGGAACGGTACAGGTAGGATTTGACTGACGTGTCAATTGCAATGGTCTGCCTTTTTTCGTAAAACCTGACGAAAAAATCCTGTACGATCTCACGCGCCGTGTTTAAATCAGACACATATTTTACCGCATAAGCCACCAGCGGGGCATAGAATTGCCTGAAGAGGTCCTCAAATGCCCTGATTTCACCCTTTTGCAGGGGAATCAGTTTATCGTCGTTTCGCACTGTCAATTCTGAATGGCGTATAAAATCAATGATATTTTGCCATCGTTAAATTAAAACATAATCGGTTAGGGTTGGAGGTGTGCATGTTTTTTTTGTACCCGCATAAAGCATCCTTTCATATGCCGTGCCTTTTTTCTTTCAGATGGCGTATGCCACGTTGCACCACAGTCAGCACAGGGGGCAGAAAAGACACGAAAATTATCCCGAGAACCACCAGTGTGAAGTTCCTTTGCACAACCGGAATGTTGCCAAAAAAATAGCCTGCCAGTGAAAAAATGTTAACCCACAGCAGGTTGCCTATGATGCAAAAAAGCAAAAAGCGGTGGTATTTCATACTGCCCACGCCGGCGACAAAAGGGGCAAAAGTACGGATGATGGGCATAAACCTGGCAATGATGAGCGTTTTTCCGCCGTGTTTTTCATAGAAGACATGGGTCTGGTCAAGGTATTTGCGCTTGATAAGCCTGTAGTTTTTCTCATATACCTTGTTGCCGAGGAACCTGCCGACCGTGAAATTTGTATTGTCACCGAAGAAGGCAGCAACCAGAAGCAGCGGAATCAGCAGTTCCACCCTCAGCGGATTTCCCTGCATGGCCGAAATGGCGCCGGCCGTGAACAGCAGCGAGTCGCCCGGAAGAAAAGGAGTGACCACGAGTCCCGTTTCACAGAATATTACCAGGAAAAGAATGCCGTATGTCCAGGATTGGTAATTGACTACAATCTCAAGGAGATGTCTGTCGATGTGGAGGACGAAGTCAATGAAAAAACGGAAAAGATCTGACATGAGATAGATATTGATCCACAAAAATATAAAAATGGTTCACAATCACAGCTGCTTGGTTGACTGGCGGCTTTTTTTTTGACAGGCGCCAGGAAAGGGCGACTGAACGCAACCGCAACCGGCCTGCAATTTAGGTATAAATACCCATACATAATTGGTAAAACACCGGATAAGGCGCAGCAGACCGGTTTTTATCTTTGTATGGTCAAGAAAAAATGATGATCACAGACTACTATAAGGAACTGACAAAAGACGTCCGGTTTGTGGAGGGACTCAACGGATGCATCAACTGTGGCACCTGTACCGCCATTTGTCCCGCTGCCGAATTTTACAACTACGATCCGAGGATTATTGCCGAAACCGTGCAGACGCGCGACAACGATAAAATCCATGAACTGCTTACAGGCAACATGATATGGTACTGCGGGGAATGCATGTCGTGCAAGACCCGGTGTCCCCGTAAGAATGCGCCGGGACTGCTGATCATGGCCCTGAGGATGCTGTCGGTGAGGACGGGACTTTTCACCGAGTCTGAAAAAGGCCGCCAGATGCTTGTGCTCAAGCGCTCCGTGGGGGAATGGATCTTAAAGTACGGTTACTGCATTTACCGTGAGGAAGTTACCATGGAAGACCACCCCGAACAGGGTCCGACATGGGACTGGCAGAACCAGCACCTGTTCACCCTTTACGAGCGGTTTGGCATGAAATACAAGGGAGAAGGACCCGGACCCATGCGCAAGATTCCTCAGGAAGCCCTTGACGAGCTTAAAAGCATCTTTGATGTGACGGGAGCTACCGACCTTTTCAATACGATTGAGGAGCAGTCTGCCATAAAGGCCAGAAAAATGGGCCTTGGTTTTGACGAAAGGCTCGACTGCGACTACATGCATGAGATCTATAACAACGATAGCGGTATACACGGTAAACAAAACTGAACATGATAGAGGAAGGCAAAAAAAGACTCTGGCAGGAATACCAGAAGGAAATAGCCGTCGATAATTTTTTTTATGTGCGCAGCTGTGTGAGGCAGAATTTCTTCCCTGCCGCCGAACAGACATTCATCCGCATCCTGCAGGAAACCCTTGGCAAGAACGTTTATGAGAACCCGGGTCATACAACATGCACAGGTATCGGGTACCATAATGATATAGTGCCCTTCGAAACGGCCATGACGGTGGTGGCAAGGCAGTTCGCACTTATGACTGAGGCGGGACTGGAGAACATGGCTGTGTCATGCATAACTTCTTTCGGCCTGTATACGGAGATACTGGAAACGTGGCACCATTTTCCCGAGACGGAGGAAAAAACGCGCGAAAATCTGAAGATCGCAACGGGAAGGGAGTTCAAAATCCCTAAAAACCTTGCCCATGCCAGTGACATTATTTACAAACTGCGGCATGAAATTGCTGAAAAATCGCCTTACAAACTCATCAATCGGCAGACCGGAAAGCCGCTGAAAGTTGTCGAGCATATCGGGTGCCATTATTCAAAGATGTTCCCGCACAAAGGAGTCGGCGGGGCCGAATATCCCCACGTGCTGGTGGGACTGGTCGAAGCCCTCGGCGGCGAGGTGGTGGACTATCCTGAACGCAGGCACTGCTGCGGATTCGGATTCCGGCAATACATGGTGAGGGCCAACCGCGGTTATTCACTTTCCTGCAGCAAAAAGAAATTTGATTCAATGGCTCCGTACAAGCCTGACCTTATCGTCACCAACTGTCCCGGATGTCCGTATTTCATGGACAGGTGGCAGTATGTCATCAGCGAGATGAACGGCACCACATACGGGGAAAACGGTTATGGCATTCCGGTGTTTACCTATGAGGAGCTGGCGGGACTGGCACTGGGATATGATGTGTGGGATCTGGGACTGCAGACACACCAGGTGTCGGCTGAACCCGTATTTGTAAAAATGGGCGTGCCTTTTGATCCGGACAAGAAATACAAAGGTCTGAATGGCAAACAGATGGGCAAACCAAAAAAACCCGGCGTGATGAAAATTGACATGGACGGGTTTGACATGCCGGTACCTCACCACAGCTTTGCCGGAATGGAGCTTTAAAATTATAAGAACAGTTAAACCCATGAAGAGCGTTGTCATCATCGGAGGCGGTGTTGCCGGAATGGAGGCTGCCGCAAAAATTTCAAGACAGGGATATTCTGTCACCCTGATCGAAAAGTCTGACCGCATCGGCGGAAGGCTCAATCAATGGCATGCTTTGTTCCCTTCGCGCCAACCCGCCCACAAGCTTCTCGATAAACTAAAGAGGAACATTTCCTCCAAAGTCAACATCCTGCTGAATTCAACCGTCAACGGAATTGAAAAGAACGACGACGGGTTTGCGGTGACCATGACAAACAACAAGATGATCACGGCCAACGCCATCCTGCTGACAACGGGTTTTGACCTTTTTGACGCATCCAGGAAAGAGGAATACGGATATGGTATCTATGACAACGTGATAACCTCCGTTATGCTCGAGGAGATGTTTAATTCAGGCAAGCCGCTGGTGACCATGCAGGGAAGAACGCCGGCAAGGATAGGTTTCGTGCACTGCGTTGGCTCGCGCGATGAGAAGGTCGGTAACCCGCACTGCTCCAAGGTGTGCTGCATAACAGCCGTAAAACAGGCTATCGAGGTGAAGGAAATGATGCCGGAAACCGAAGTTTTCATGTTTTATATGGACCTTCGCATGTTTGGCAGGCATTTCGAGGAACTATACAAGGAAGCACAGTTCAGGCACGGTATCCAGTTTGTCAGGGCAAGGCTTTCAGAGGCCTTTGAAAATCCCGACGGCTCGCTTCAGATCCGGATCGAAGACACCCTGCTGGGGAAACCGGTCAGGATGCACCTTGACATGCTGGTGCTGATGATCGGTATCCAACCTCACAGTAAGAAGGGTAATATCCTGGATGTGGCAGGTATTCAGCGTGATACTGATGATTTCCTCAAACAGGAGGATCAGTACCTTGCCCCGCATCAGACAGGAATCACCGGTATTTTCAGTGCCGGGGGGATAACAGGACCAAAGACAATTGAAGAATCACTGATCGAGGCACGCGCCGCCGCATCAGAAATAACAGACTACCTGGAGAACCAGGTAACGGTTGAGGAATTTGAAAAAGTTGTCATTGGATTATGATTGATTTCGGGTATTCGATACAACAGGACAGGCAGATAGATTTTGATGCCAACGACAAACGGATTCTGAGGTTTGTACGTGCTGCGGAACCGACCGTTGATATCTGCATGAGCTGCGGCACCTGCAGCTCCTCCTGCACCGCCGGGCTGCACAGTGATTTCAGCCTGCGCCGGCTGATACTTCTGGCACGCAGGGGCGAAGAGGACGAGATATTCAGAATAATTGACAGATGCAGGTTTTGCGGGAAATGCACCCTCGCCTGCCCGAGAAATGTGAATACACGCAATATTATCTATTTGATGCAACAGGCAGTTAAAAAAATCTCTAACCATGGAATTTGACAGTTTCGTACTTCCGTTCACCATCGGGCTGGCATTCCTTTTCTGCTACCTGATAGTCCTTTACGTGGTCTGGTTTTTCAGGCTTGACCGGGGAGACAGGAGAAAGATCATCTCGGGGATTTTCAGCCTGAAGCTGTTCCCGGCAATATGGGAGATTATACAGGAAGGCCTGCTGCACCGCAGGATGTTCCTTAAAAACCGACTGCTTGGTTTTATGCATATGAGCCTGGCATTCGGATGGTTCATGCTGATACTGGTCGGTAACGTGGAGGATGCGGTCTTTCAGCAATCAGGCCTCAGCGCTCCCTATGTTCCTATTTTCTTCCGCTACTTCCATCCGGATCCCGGAGCATTCACCCTGCACCGCCTGTTTTCTTTCACCATGGACCTGCTGCTGCTGCTTGTTCTGTCGGGTGTATTGCTTGCCCTGGTGAAACGCATCTACTCGAAACCTTACGGCATGAAAAGAACCACAAGCCTTAAACCCTTTGACAAACTTGCCCTGTATACCCTCTGGCTTATCTTCCCCATGAGATTGCTGGCTGAAAGTCTCACGTCGGCAACCATGGGCGGGGGAGATTTTCTGACAGGAAGCGTCGGCCGGCTGCTGGGATCTTTTCTTCCTGCTGCCCAGCTTTCCTACCCTGCCTGGTGGGGATACTCACTGGCACTGGGATTGTTCTTCATAGCCCTGCCTTTTTCAAGATATATGCATATACCTACCGAGATTGTGCTGATACTCTCCAAACACTTCGGCCTTGCGGAAAAAGAAAACCGCAGCGCATTCACCTGTGTCGAAGTAAATTCCTGCTCACGCTGCGGGGTATGCATCGACGCATGCCAGCTTTCATTTGCAGGAGGCATACAAAACGTGCAGTCGGCTTACCAGCTGAAAGCCATCCGGTATAACAACATAAAATCTTCTGAAACCTTCAACTGCCTTATGTGCGGCAGATGCCAGATTGCCTGTCCCGTCGGCATTGACATTACCCGTGTACGGCAGATAGCACGCTATGAGCTGAACGGCAACGCACCTGACACCTCCTTTTTTATGCAACCGATGCCAAAAACCCAGCTGGCAGAGGTCATCTATTTTGCCGGATGCATGAGCCATCAGACGCCGAGGATTAAAAAAGCCATGCTGTCGATTCTTTCGCAGGCCGGGGTGCACTACTGGTTTATGGATGAGGCGGGAGGCCTTTGCTGCGGCAGGCCCATCAAGCTGGCGGGTCACAAGCAGCAAGCCGATATTCTGATGGAGAAAAACGTCAAGGCCATCCGTGAATCGGGAGCCCATACCCTGGTGACCTCGTGTCCCATCTGCTACCGCACCTTTGTTCAGGACTACAGGCTTGACATCAGGGTGATGCACCATTCACAGTACCTGCTGGAACTGGCAGAGCAGAAAAAGATAAGGCTTTCATCGCTGATGACCCAGGCTGTCTATCATGATCCCTGTGAGCTCAGCAGGGACCTGAGAGTCTATGAGGAACCCCGCAGGCTCCTTGCTCCCGTCGTGAACCTTGTGTCATCAGACCATGAAAGGGATGACGGCCTTTGCTGCGGCGGAAGCCTTGCCAATTTATCCATGACGGGCGAACAGCGGAGTGATGTCACCGCAGATGCTTACCGTAAGATCAATGCATCCAATGTCCCGCTGATGATAACCTCCTGTCCGATGTGCAAAAAGACATTCGAAAGGGTATCCGGAGTGCCTGTCAGGGACATCGCTGAGGTGGTGGCGGAAGCCAGGATATCAGACGAGCCCCTGCCGGAAGCTTTTATGCAGCGCAGAAAAGTCGGTAAACATGATCTGATACCCACCTAGCGGGGTGTTTTTCAGATGCGCTCCCTGAGCATCTCGGCAAGCTCATCCCGGCTGAAATGCACGGGGTTGGATTTCTGGTCAGTGGCATCAGCCAGGCCAACGGCATCTTCTCTCCTGACACCATAATCCCCAAGCCTGCCAATTCTTAGTTCATCGATAAGCTTTTCAAGGTACAGAGGCACCTGAAGTGCCAGCCGGCGGTCATCATCAGGCCCGCGCTGCAGGGAAGGGTGTGCTGTCGTCAGCATCCTGCCGAGGGCCGCGTATTTTGAAAATGCCGTTGAAGCAGGCGCTTCCTGCTCCAGCCTTTGAACAGTAAAGCGGTTGACTACGCCCATCAGCGTGCCGCAGACAACCCCGTGAGGTATGTCATACCTTGCCCCGATGGCCGAGGCAAAACCATGCACGAGTCCGAGTCCCCCGTTTGCCAGCGTAATCCCCGACAGCAGGGCAGCATACGACATACGCAACCGGGCGTCTGAATCACTTCCGTCGAGGACTGCGCGTGACAGGCTACCGACACAATTCACCATACCTTCCATGGCAAGCAGGTCAGTCATCGGAGTGGCCCTGAGAGAAACATAGGATTCAAGCAGCTGGGTGAAAGCATCAAGACCACAACTGGCGGTAATGGCAGGTGGACAGCCGGCAGTAAGTTCAGGGTCTACCACCGCCACGTCCGGCACCAGGTTATCGTGCCGCAGGGACTTCTTGTATCCGCCGCTGCCTTTTTCCGATATGACCGCATTTGAGGTGGCCTCGCTGCCCGTGCCCGACGTTGTCGGAACCGCGACGAAGAACTTCTTTGCACCCGGGTGGTTTTTGGTTCCCACTCCTTCCAAGTAGTCATGCACCGGCTCACCAAGAGGAAGCATGGCAGAAACGGCCTTTCCGGCGTCCAGGGTGCTGCCGCCCCCTGCCGACACCACTGCGCATACTTTTGAATTTTGGTACCTGCCGACAATGTCGTCAACCATCTGAGGGGAGGGTTCCCCGCACACAACCTCATGACTCAGGGAAAAGCCTTCTCCCCTGAGAGTGCCCAGCAGGGCTTTGATGCCGGCGTTGCTTTGCCAGGACCTGCTGCCGGTAAGGACAAGCACATGGTCACCGGCCGGTTTCAGGAGTACCGGTATCATGCTCACTTTTCCCGCCCCGAAAAAAATGCGGGGGGTCCGCAGCATATTGAATGCACTCACCATGAGGCAGGATCAGTCGGATAGATGACGTGGTGGGGCACACCCTGCCTGGGTTGTTCCATCCATTCAGCCACTGTCTCTTTCCATTTCAGGTAGTGGGCTGTTTTTTTGTGATCATCAACTGCGGCAGGAGATTCAAAGACCTCATACAGTGTGAACTTGCACGGGTCCCGGGCATCTCCGAGAAAGTCAAATCTCAGGTTACCGGGTTCCTTCACCGTATGCAGGTGGTTTTCGATGGTTTCGCGTACAAACGCATCGACGAAGGGCTTTTTAACCCAAATGTGAACCAGTGTGGCAATCATGTATGTTAATTTTTGCTGTCCATTCGGAAAGAATATGACAAGTTTATTTAAACTCCACTTTTCCCAGCTTGTCCATCAGGCTGAGTATGGTGTTGCATCTGCCGATCATATATGACGATGGCATGGCGGGATTGCGCTGACGGGGATTGGGAAGGGATATGGCGATCATGGCGGCTTCTGTCCTGCCGAGCTGTGCCGCCGTTTTGTTGAAATACCTTCTGGCAGCCGCATCGACGCCAAACACGCCGTCACCGGTCTCGATGACATTCAGGTAGACTTCCATGATGCGCTTTTTGCTCCAGAAGAGCTCAATGAGCAGTGTGAAATACAGTTCAACCCCTTTTCTGACGAAGGTCCTGCCGGGCCATAAAAACACGTTTTTAGCGGTCTGCTGGGTTATCGTGCTGGCTCCGCGGGTCCTTGTGCTGCGTCTGTTGTACTCAATGGCCTCCTGAATGGCCTGCCTGTCAATGCCGTGATGCTGCATAAACCGGTTGTCCTCAGAGGCCACCACGGCAACGATCATATGGGGGGAAATTTCTTCAATGGGCACCCAGTGACGGTATATGGCCGGCTTTTTACCTTCAGCCTTCATGCCGGCTGCCCGGATCATCATCAGATATGTCACCTGGGGGTTGATGAATGAATAAAGCACGACCATCAGTATGGTCAATATCAGACATGCCGCAACAGACAGTTTGATGATGCGCAGTGCCGGTTTATACTTGTTCAGGGGGAGCGGGGAACTGCTTTCTGTGTTCATGGCGGCAGGTCAATGCTGCCGCAAAAATACAAAAAAGCTGCCGTATGGCAGCAGCATGGTCAGGATTTCAGACTTTTTCGCGTTCCCTGAGCTTTTCCATGGCCCGAAGGTAATAGGCCTTGTATCTGAGGAAGTGGTTCCCTTTTTCGTATTCCCAGTATGCCTTGCCGGCCTTGTATATTTTTCCGATGCAGGCTTCGAAGATCAGGTTATAGTTTATACCGGTCACCTGCTCAGCTTCCAGGATGGAGTTGAACCGCACGCTTTTATCGAGAAAATGCCCAATGACCGGAAGATTGTATTTGCGTTGCGATCTTTTCTTGATTACCCGGCTGTCCATAGTTGGTTTATTTTGTTGATGTACGCTGCGCTCCGGATTTTGTTTCAATTCAGGCAATAATTTACTCAAAATTCCTGAAAGTGAACCGCGGTGCGTGCATTAATGTCTTACGGAATATAAAACTGACACCATAATTTTTTATCCTGTGATGAAAAAGCTATTTTTACCCGGTTATCATGAGAGTGCCAACCAAACATCACTTTTATATGACAAAAAAGCCCGGTTCTTTCGATATATGGATGGCCCAGATAAGGGCCAGATTTTTGTTGCTTGCCGTGTTCCTTGTCCTGATCGGACTCGCTGTGGCTTATAAATACAAAGCAGGGGATACCGCCTTCAGATGGCTGGATGCCATCCTGCTGGTCGCCGGCGTGGTATCCGCGCATATTTCAGTCAACCTGTTCAATGAATACAGCGATTTCCGCACCAGGATCGATTTCAGCACACCCCGGACACCTTTCAGCGGAGGCACCAAGATGATGGTGGACGGACTGGTGAAGCCGCAACAGGTAAAATTTGCGGCCATAATGACGCTTGTGATCGCACTGGTCATCGGAGGATATTTTTCGGTTCGCTCCCATTGGATTATTGCCTTGTTTTCACTTATCGGTGCCTTTACGATCGTTTTCTACACGGATTTTCTGGCCAGGCACATGCTGGGCGAGCTGTTCTGCGGCATAACGCTGGGCAGCTTTGTTGTGGCCGGCACCTATGCCGCCATGAATGGCACACCCGGAGAAACCTTAATCAAGCTTGTGCCTGCAGAAGTCTGGCTGCTTTCAATACCCCCCGGTATACTGACTTCGCTGCTGCTATTCCTGAATGAATTCCCCGATGCGGAAGCGGACAGGGAAGGGGGGCGCCGTCACCTTGTCATCCGTTTCGGTTTCAGAAAGTCGGCCATAATTTACATGGCAGGCATGGTATTGTGCTTCGGCACGATTATACTTATGCCCCTGCTTGGGTTCAGCTCTTACTGGATCTACATCTCATTGCTTCCGCTGCCCCTTGCCGTTAGAGCAAGCATGATAGCCCTCCGTTATGACGGGGATGTGCAGCATATCATACCTGCGCTGGTCAGCAATGTGATGACCGTACTCGGGGTTGATCTGCTGCTGGCTCTGGGAACCATAGCCGGCATTTGGGTAAAGGGTGCTGTGATGTGAGAGTGACGTACCTCTGACCGGTCACCTATCATGATACAGATCTTTTTCGGAAGCCTGCTGCTGAGCATCCTGCATGCGGCCATACCAAGCCACTGGTTGCCTGTCATTGCCATCGGAAAGGCAGAAAAATGGGAAAGGAGGGAAACCCTGATGGTGGCAGGTCTGAGCGGACTGGCCCATACCCTGTCAACCGTCATCATAGGCATACTTGTCGGTTTCATCGGCTTCCGCCTCAGTGAAAAAACCGATATGATTACGGGCCGCATTGCACCTGCGGTGCTGGTGGTAATGGGACTTGCCTACGTGGGTATCGACAGGATCAGAAAGCACCACCATGCTCATGGCACTTATACCACCGGGATACGCGGACGATCCAGATGGGTGATCATTGCTACGCTCTGCCTGGCAATGTTCTTCAGTCCCTGCCTTGAAATCGAGGCCTATTATTTTCAGGCAGGAACGGCAGGCTGGCCGGCCATTATCCTGGTGTCTTCCGTATATGTGGCTGTCACTGTCGCCGGAATGGTTCTGCTTGTCAACCTTGGCATCAACGGGGTAAGGCGTGTAAAATCATCCTTCCTGGAACATCATGAGAAGCTGGTGTCGGGACTGGTACTGGTGGCCCTGGGCATCTTTTCCTGGTTTTTTCGTTTCTGAGCATAAATCCGGAACCGCACAGGAATTCCTTCACAGGGTGTTCCGCCACCTCGGCCTATAATATGTTCAGGTTGGGGATCGATGAATTCACCGGCAGCGTGTCAATATTCATGGCCCCATACCGGGCCAGTTCATAGCGTATCTTTGCCAGCGGAAGGGAACGGCTGGTGCGGTCTACCTGGATGCTGAACTGGGTGAATTTTTTGCCTGCATTGACAGTGGGTTCATCCGCGAACAGGTTGTTGTCTTTCAGGTAACTTTCGATTCTTCCGACATTATCGTTCCGGACGTTGAACAGGATCATCACCTTGTTTTCGGCATTCACGCAACCATACAGGTTGATCAGGAACATGTTCATGAGTTCCGACTTGTCAGGATCCTTACGGATGAGCGGATTGATCCACACCCCGCTCTCCGATTCAAGTACTGTGTCAAGTATGGTCAGGCCATAGTTTTTTATGGCGCTTCCGCTCTGGGTTATTTCAAGTCCGATATCTGCCCCGCCGTTCCTGATCTTGGATTCAGTTTTACCCCAGGTTTCATACACAACGATGCCCTTCCGGATCCTGGCCGGCGTCTTGTACTTCTGAACCGCAAAATGACCGTGTGTTTCGTCCAGGCCGCACAGGCTCATTTTCTTCTTCAGCCAGTCTATTGTAATATATGGCATTTCGGACACCGCGGTGAGCAAATCCTTTTTTTCAAACACGGATTGTATGAAAGAGGCCGCATCTTTTGCCTCAGTCTGACAGGCAATGCCTACCAGCTTTACATTTCCCCTTTTCAGGGAAAGGACTTTTTCAAGTGGCATTTCCATGCCGAATTCGTATTTCAGTTCCAGCTGCCGCTCCATGATCCAGTCGTCCCCTGCAATGGCTATGTCCAGCTCCTGCAGGTCGAGCTGTGAGCCGAATTCCTGCGGACGCCCGTCCCATCCATAAAGGAAATTGACAGATGTGAACCTGCTTGGTCCCCCGCTTTCATAGCCTGCGGTCGTAAAGCCGGCATTCTCAAGCAGACTTACCAGGTTGCCTCCCCTTTTGGGGTCGGCCAGTGAACCTGCCGGAAGTCCGATTACCAGTGAACTTGATTGATCTGACATTGCATGTTTATAATAGGTTATCAAAAAGCATGACTGCCATGTTTCCGTTCCGTGCCGATATACTCCAGTTTACCCGAAGGAAGGATGCGCCTGTAATAGCATGAGGAATAGGGCAATCCGTCAGGATCTTTTGCGTGACAGGCTCCCTTGCCCAGGGGTGTTACCAGATATAGCAGTGAGTTCTGTTCGCAGTTGATACGGATCTCATCGACCCGCAGCAAATCACCTGAAGTAAGTCCCTTTTTCCATAATTCCCTGCGGGTGCGGCTGTAATAGGTGGCATAACCGCTGCGGCGCGTTTCCTCAAAGGCTTCCCTGTTGGCAAAGGCAAGGATCAGCACTTCACCGGTTGTTGAATCCTGCGTAACCACAGGAAGAAGCTGCGATCCGTCGCTGCCGAAATCGATAAGCAGCTCAAGGGTATATTCTTTTGCCATGACATCATTTTAAAGGAACGCAATAATACAAACTTTTTCGTTAACACGCGTCATTCGACCAGGTCAGCAGGAAAATTAACCATGTAAAGCTCATCGGTGGCCCTGGTTACAGCTGTATACAGCCAGCGAAGGTATTCCATGTCGGGCTGTAAAGGATTCACATGCCCCTGATCGACCAGTACTGCCTTCCACTGACCTCCCTGTGCCTTATGGCAGGTCACGGCAAAGGCATATTTGACCTGCAGGGCATTGAAAAACGGATCTTCTCTGACAGCCAGGCTGATCTTCGCACGGCTTTTCAGGTGCGAATAATCTTCCGCCACGGCATTAAAAAGCCTGAGCATGTCTTCCCTGCCAAGGGCGGCCTGCTCGGTCATCAGGGTGTCAAGAAGGATCCAGCATTCAAAACCGGATGTGTGATCCAGCTGCTGCAGCTTTAAATAGGCAAAGCGGAAGCCAAACCTGTCTGCATGGTCCAGTATTGCCGCAACCCTGAATATGTCACCGTTGGCAATGAAATCAGCCTCCTGTTTCTCCGGAAGCCAATGGTAATTGTTGCGGACGACCATCAGCAGGTCGCCCTTATTTAGTTCCTCCTCCCGGAATAGTACCTGCCTGCGGATTCCCGCATTGTACTGGTTGGCCTTTCTGTTTGAACGGCAGATCACAACCGTTTCTTCCACGCCGAAATGCCTGTATGCTTCCTCCAGCACCTCAGTCATTTCACCGCCGTTTATGAAGTGCACGTCTTTGAAATGCCTGTATGCGAGCCTGAATGGGCCGGGATTGCCGCTGCAGATCATGTTTCTCACAATGGTGGCATTGTGCAGTATGCCTGAATCATACGTCTGCCTGACTATGTCAGTCAGGATTTCTTCCCTCCTCTGTTCGAAGTAACCTGCCATAAAACTGAGGTCGAGGGCGGGACTCATCAGGGTGCCTACCGGCGGCAGCTGGGCGGTGTCACCTATTAGAACGAGTTTGCAACGCACACCCTGCCTGACAAAGGTGATCAGGTCATCCAGCAACCTTCCTGACCCGAAAAATGCATCCTCTGACCTGCTGTTGGAGATCATGGATGCCTCATCCACCAGGAAAGTGGTATCTCTCAGCAGGTTTGGCGCAAGAACAAAGCGGCCCATGATGTCTTTGGCAGACCGTTGCCTGTATATCTTTTTATGGATGGTAAAGGCAGGCCTGCCGGCATAGGATGAAAACACCTTTGCAGATCTGCCGGTGGGAGCCAGCAGCAGAGTTTTATGAGAAAGTTCCTCAAGTGTCCTGACCAGGGCGCTGATGATGGAGGTCTTCCCGGTGCCCGCATAGCCTTTCACCACCATCACCTGGTTACCCTCCCTGCTCAGCACAAAATCAGCCATGCTTTCCATCAGTTTTTCCTGGCCCGGTGTCGGTGCATGTCCCAGATTTTTCCGTATCAGGGCAGCAAGGTGTTGTCTAAGCATGGCTTATATGACTGTAAAATGTTTTAATGATCAGGTAAGGATGGTTCCGGCCTTCCGGCAGCCTAATTTAGAAAGTAATTTTAAGGCCCGGGCAACTGGTTGGCATTTTTTATCTAAATTAGCAGCCATCACAGGTAAGATCGGATGTTTTGGGAGCCAGGGTGCGCATATTGCTGGGTGCATGCATAATCATCCTTGCACTGTTGCTGTACAGAAGCATCCGCCAGCCTATCCGTTTCAACCGGGAAAGGGACAGACGGGTGGAAGCCGTCACTGCCAGGCTTGTTGATATACGCAAGGCCCAGCATGCCTTCAAGGAGATTCACGGAAGATATACCGGCAGTTTTGACACCCTTGTGGCCTTTGTAGTGACCGACTCGTTTGAGATCCAGCGCAAGACAGGCAACTATAGCGCCGATGACATGACAGAAGCAGAGGCCGTGGAGAGGGGTCTGATCAGCGTAAGCTCGCAACGAATTAGCGTGCGGGATTCCCTGTTTGAACAGGGATATGATTTGGAAAGCCTCCGGCGGATCCCCTATTCTGACCGTGAGTTTGTCATGGCGGCGGGACAGGTGATAACTCCTTCAGGGGTCATTGTCAAGGTGTTCGAAGTTTATGCCCTGTATGAGGATTTCCTGAAAGGTCTGAACCCGCAGCTTACGGCTGCCTATATTGACGAACGGGAGAGGATATCCGGTTTTCCGGGACTTAAGGTGGGGTCGCTGGCAGAAGCTACCAATGACAGGGGAAACTGGGAGTAACCATAAACGAATCATGAACCTGACCGACAAATCATTCAGGAACAGCAATGCCCGTGAATGCCACCTGTCACTGCAGGTGGAATGCGACGGACTTTCTTATTGCATCGTTGACATGATGCGCAACCAGCTGGTGGCGTTGCGCAAGTATTCCTTCCCCGAATGCGACCGGACAGACGAGCTTGTTTCCAGGGTTGCCGGTGCCTTTTCTGACAACGAGACCCTTGACCTGCCATTCCGGTCAACCTATGTGATTTATTTGACTCAACATTCAACGCTGGTGCCCGATGCTTATTTTGATGCGGCACATGCCGGCCGGTACCTGCTCCACAACCATCCTGCCCTGTACGACCATGCTCCCCATTTCAACCACATTGCCCCCCTGAAAACCTGGAACTTATTCAGCATACCCTCCAGCCTTGAATCTGTCATAACAAGCCAGTTCAGCAATGCTGTTCTTGTTCATCAGGCCACGCCGTTCCTCACCCTTATGTTTCAGAACCGGCATGCGGCCAGGCAGCCGCTGGTGGCGGCGGGACTGAACCAGGGCTTTTTTGATGTGGCCGTTTACCATCAGGACAAACTGCAGCTGTACAACAGTTTTCAGTATGGCAATGAAAAAGACCTGCTGTATTTTGTACTGTTTGTAACCCGTTCACTTAAGCTGGAACCGGAATCTGTCAGCCTGAGGCTGTCAGGTGAATTGAGCACCAAGCTGATTTACTACGAGACGCTGAAGTCGCGTTTCGGCGATACCGGCTACTTGAAGGCACCGGCAGGGTTGTCACTGGCTCCCGCACTCCAGTCATTTACTCCCCATAAATACCTTAACCTGATCAGCCTGCACTGTTGCGTATCATCGGAGGAAAATACGGAGGAAGAAAAATCCCTGTGAGCAGGAGCTTTCATGCAAGACCCACAACCGATTTCGGTCGCGAAGGTCTGTTCAGCATCATCGGCAGCCACTTTGACTTTGAAAGCCTTGACGTTCTTGATCTTTTCGCCGGCACCGGAAGCATAAGCTTTGAATTTGCCTCCCGCGGCAGCAGAAAAGTTGACGCCGTTGAACGGGACCATGAGGCCGTGAGAAACATAAGCCTGACGGTGCGTGCCTTTGAGATGAAGGGAGTGAGGGCGGTATGCATGGAGGCATTCCATTATATCAGGCTATGCCATGACCGGTATCATATTGTTTTCGCGGACCCTCCCTATGATATGAAAAATCTTTCAGACATTCCGGACTGTGTGTTTGAAAGAGGAATCCTGCTTCCGGGGGGCTGGCATATCCTTGAGCATGGCAGGGAACACTGTTTCAGCAACCATCCCTGTTTCTTTGACGAACGCCGTTACGGACATGTGCATTTCAGCTTTTTCAGAAATGCCACATCACCCTGAACCGGTCATTTCTTCAACGGTTGCGAAGTTCCACTTACCTGTTCATGCCGGAATGCCAAAATTTCCTTTATATTTATGACGTTTTTATGGATCCGGTATGGAGCGACAGCACAAGCGAGTCAATGTCAAAAAACTGATTGTTTCGGTTTTGTTTATTGCGGCGGCCGTCACCGTTGCTTCGCTCACGATCGGACGCGATATTTACAGCGGAAAGGCAGGAAACGGACTGTGGTCTTTTGCCATCGTCAGCCTGGCAGGTTATCTCTTCTTTTTATTCATTCCGGTTGAAGTGGCCTTTATCTACTATGTCAATGCCGGTGAAAATATTCTGTGGCTTAATATGATAGCCATGGGAACGGCCATCTTTTCGCAGTCGGTGGATTACCTGATCGGATATTCTCTCAGCACGCACATCATTGACATTCTGATCGGACGCAAACGGTTTGAGAAGGCAGAAAACAGAATACGCCATTACGGCAACCTTACCATTTTTATTTTCAACCTGTTTCCGCTTTCCTCGCCGGTCGTTTCACTGGCTGCCGGAATGCTTAAGCACCGTATCAGGGATACAATCTTTTTCACGGTGTCGGGATTATTACTTAAGTATCTGATGCTTAGCCTTGTATGGCCATTGTTTCATTAAAATTTATTGGCATGATCCGGAAAACAGGGTTGTTATTTCTGTTGCTTCTGGCAGCAGGGGGAACCGGAGCCCAGACCGTGCAGCATGGTCCTTATACCGTCAGCGTGCTGACCAGCGGGGTGTACCATATCGAGGATGCCAATGACAGCAATCCCGCGGGCATGCATACGGGACCTGACGGCAAATCAACAGGCATGAACAACTGCTCTGACATGTACCTGGTGGTCGGA
>JAXDCR010000102.1:0-7360 GCA_034677845.1 Bacteroidales bacterium
TCAGGAGCCGGGGCTTCCTGTATGATGCGGACCTCCCGGGCCTCTGCAACAGCCATATCGCCGGCACCCTTAAAGACACCTCACTGCTGCAGGAACTGGCATCAAAGGCATCGGCTGCTCCGGTGACCGACCTGAAAAGTTTTGCCTCGGAGTATATTGATGTATTTTCCACCGGGTACAACTATGCTTTCGGCATCGCTGCCGCGGCCATGCTGGTCAGCCTGCTCATTTACATCCTTTTCATGAAAATGCTCCCTGACAGGAAGAAACAGGCGGAAGCCGGGAAAAAGACCATTCAGATCAGCCGTGCCGAGGAGAAGCAGCGCATCACCGCCCTCCTGCTCGTGTTCCTGGTGGTCATTTTCTTCTGGATGTCTTTCCATCAGAACGGGCTGACGCTGTCGCTTTTCGCAAGGGACTACACCGCCAAGTCGGTGCCGGCCCTTACCAATGTGATCTTCGACCTGCGTTCGCTGCTTTCGCTGATCGCCGCGATATTCGGACTGGTTTTCCTGGCCGGCAGGAAGTCCACCGTCACCCAGCGCACGATCGGAGGCCTGCTGCTGGTGGCCGGGGCAGCGCTTACCTGTTATTTTTACGGCACATTCGGCACGGACAACCCTATCGAACCGGAGATCTTCCAGCAGTTCAACCCGATTTTCATCGTGTTCCTCACGCCCCTTGTTGTTTCAATCTTTGCCCGCATGCGGGAAAAAGGCAGGGAGCCCTCCTCCCCGAAAAAGATAGGATGGGGAATGATCCTTGCGGCACTGGGATTTGTGGTCATCCTGATCGGATCCGTCAACCTTGCCTCACCGGCTGAACTGAACGGTGAGCCTTCGCCATATCGCATATCGCCGTACTGGCTCATCACCAACTACCTCGTCCTTACCGTCGCGGAGCTCTTCCTGAGTCCCATCGGCCTTTCCTTTGTTTCCAAGGTCGCCCCCCCGAGGTTCCAGGGACTGATGCAGGGAGGATGGCTCGGAGCCACGGCTGTCGGCAACAAGCTGCTTTTCGTGGGCAGCCTGATGTGGGTCAGGATCCAGCTCTGGCAGCTATGGCTGATCTTTGTGGTCTGCTGCCTGCTGTCTGCCGCATTCATCTTTTCAATCCTCAGAAGGCTGGAAAAGGCGACAAGCGGCTGACTGGCAAAAAACATCAGCATTAAGGGCAATGGGAAGTGAAAACACATGCACTGCCCCTTTTATCCTTTATTTATGGCAATCTGACACCTGCTTGCAGACATTGGCCCGGTTGACGATCCGGTTGATAAAAAACGAGTGCAAATTCTTCAGAAAAGCATAACCTTTGTGCGGTTCATGGAGTATAATCCAATCCATAAGTTTGATCAAAACGGATGATAAATGCTTTTTAATTCTCTTGAGTTCATAGTCTTTTTTCCTTTGGTTGCGGCATTTTATTTTATGCTGCCGCACCGTTTCAGGTGGATGCTGCTGCTGGTGGCCAGCTATTATTTTTACATGTGCTGGAACTGCAAGTATGTGGTGCTGCTTCTGTTCACAACCCTCGTCAGTTACATATGCGGCATTGGCCTGCATAAGGCCCGCAAGCAGGGTGTCAGATCACTGCTGCTGGTTTTATCGCTTTTGATCATAATCGGTGTTTTGTTCTTTTTCAAATACTTTAACTTTTTCGGAAATTCGCTGAACAATCTGTTCAGCAGGTGGAACCTTTTTATCCGGATACCCGCCTTCCATTACCTGCTGCCCATCGGCATTTCATTTTACACCTTTCAGGCTGTCAGTTATATCATAGACGTCTACAGGGATACCACAAAACCCGAATATCATCCCGGCCGTTATGCCCTTTTTATATCTTTCTTTCCCAAACTGATAGCGGGACCCATAGACAGGGCGCAGAATCTGCTGCCACAGATCTCAGGAAAAGCGGAAATAGATTATGTGCGGATACGTGATGGCCTGGCACTCGCGCTGTGGGGATTCTTTAAGAAAGTGGTGGTTGCGGAAAGAGTGGCAGAATATGTAAACCTGGTGTACGATAATCCGTCCTCCTACCAGGGACCGCACTTCCTGGTTGCCACCCTGTTCTATACCGTTCAGATATACTGTGACTTCTCAGGATACACTGACATTGCAAGGGGCTCGGCAAAGATACTGGGCTTTGACCTGCTGCCTAATTTCCGCCGGCCTTACCTGGCTTCAACCATCCGCGATTTCTGGCAAAGATGGCATATAACCCTGTCAAACTGGTTCAGGGACTATGTATTCCTGCCCTCGTCATTTTCCTTTTCCTATAAGATCTCAAAAAACAGGGTCCTCTTCCTAAAGAAGGACGTGTTCATTTATATTGCAGCCATCGTGATCACCTGGTTCCTGACAGGCCTGTGGCATGGGGCCAACTGGACATTTATCATCTGGGGCGGCCTGTTCGGACTGTATCTCATCGTCGCCAACCGGACCAAATCACTCCGCAGGAAATTCAACAAGGTGACGCGACTGGACAGGTCGCCGGTGCTGGCGGGTATTGTCAGCATTGTCACCACCAACATTCTGGTTGCTTTCAACTGGATATTCTTCCGGGCAAACACAGTTAGAGATGCATTTTACATTATCGGTAAAATGCCATCGATGAAGCTTGACAGGCCGCTCAATCTGTTCTCATTTAAGGTGGATTTTTACATCAGCGTCGTTCTGATCATTTTTTTAATGGCGGTGGAGATCATGGATGAAAAGTATGATTTGTATGCACAGATACTGAAAAAACCTGCCGCAATAAAATGGGCCCTGGCAACCGTTATTTCACTGGCAATATTTGTGCTGGGCATATGGGGATCGGCCGATTTTCTGTATTTTCAGTTTTAGCAACTGGCAGTGATGAAAGAAAAAGTCCTTAAAATATCGATCTATGTGACAGGCATTGTTTGCCTTTATGCGTTCCTGGCCATAAGAATTTTTCCTCTCATGAATGCCGTGTTGATTGAAAAAATGGATAAGGAAACAAGAGAATTCAGCAAATACGGAGACCTGTATTATCACAGTTGCATACCACAATTCAGGATCGCTTTTAAGAACAATTTTGAAAAGTACAGGCTGTCAGACAGACACCCTGATATTCAATCCGCTGACATAATCACCTACGGGGACAGCTTTTTCGACCTCACTTTTCAGAAAAACATCCCCGAATTACTGTCCGATACTATGAAGAAAGAGGTTTTTTCCTATATAACGATGGATCCTACAAGAAGTGACCCTTTCTGCCTGTTAAATGAGTTAGGATATCAGGGTGGTGCAGAGTCCAGAAAATTTATATATGAAACAGCCGAAAGAAATATCCCGGTAAAATTCGAGAACGAATTCCAGGTAAGATGTGCTGAAGCATCGCCAGGAAAAAAATCCGCCGCCGAACAATTATTGAATGTCATCTTTAAATACAATTCGGAAACCCTGTACGACGTGCTGCTAAAACAAAGTTACCTTACTTCTCACTGCTATTCCTTTATTGCCATGATAAAATTCAAGGCATTCGGTTATATATCACCGCTCACCGCCGTCTATAAAACCCAACCTGAACCCTGGCTTTTCTATAAAAAAGAATACACCGATGAAAAAGGCGGTTTCTATTATCAATATCCGGACGAGGAAATCAGGAAATATGCAGATAACATTCTTTATCTGAAAGAAAAATTAAGGGAGATTTACAATCTGGACCTGTTGTTCGTGCCCGTTCCCAATAAAATTTCGATATACAGTTGCCTTATCAGTGACGTCCCCTACAATGATTTTCTTCCAAAACTTTATAAAGAACTTGACATGAGGGGAGTTGACTATATCGATCTGTTCACATTGTTTTCGCGGTCCACGGAAATATTGTATCACGGCACCGATACTCACTGGAATGAGAAGGGAGTGCAACTGGCGCTGGAACTTTTTCTGAAAAAGCTGAATAACAATCAGAGCATACTGAAGTCAGACAGAATGTTTTTCGGTACCCTGACAAGCCATACAAATGATTATATTGACATAAACATAAATTAAAGATAAGAACCCTCCATGTTTAACAAATGCAAACAAGCATGAAAATAATTAAACATGGAGGTTCCATGTGGCCTTAAAAATTTAAATTATTTACACATGAAAACGGTTTTACTCGCAGGGGGCTTTGGTACACGCATCAGCGAAGAAAGCGGAATCCGTCCCAAGCCAATGGTGGAAATCGGAGGGAAACCAATTCTCTGGCACATTATGAAGATTTATGCATTTTACGGGATAAGAGAATTCATCATCTGTATTGGTTACAAGGGGAACATCATAAAGGATTTTTTTGCCAATTATTTCCTTTATCAGTCAGATGTCACCTTTGATCTCAAGTACAATACCATGTCAATTCTGAATAATCAGTCGGAGGACTGGAAGGTCACGCTGGTGGACACGGGACTGCATACCATGACTGGTGGCAGACTTAAACGGGTCAAAGAGTATATTGGCAACGAAACTTTCTGCATGACTTACGGAGATGGCGTAAGTGATGTGAATATCAACGAACTGATTGATTTTCACAAAGAACAGAAATCCATTGCAACTCTCACCGCTGTCCAGGAACCCGGAAGGTTCGGAACCATTTCACTAAAGGGTGAACAGACAAGGGTAACCAATTTCAGGGAAAAACAGAACGATGAGAATACAGCCTGGATAAATGGCGGATTTTTTGTTCTTGAACCTGAGGTATTTGATTTTATTGATGATGATACAACTGTATTTGAAAAGGCACCTCTTGAGAGACTGGCTGTGAACAGCCAGTTGTGCGCCTACCGTCACACCGGTTTCTGGCAGCCGATGGATACGATACGCGACAAAAACGTGCTCGAAGACCTGTGGGCGTCAGGCAGGGCACCCTGGAAAGTCTGGAAATAAACAAACAAAATTATTCTCAAACGTATGAAAGTCTTAATAACCGGGAATCTGGGATATGTGGGATCAGAACTGGTCAAGCTGCTGAGAAAAACATATCCCGATGCTGAAATCTGCGGATATGACATTGGTTATTTTTCGAGACATATCACCAACAGGGATATCGCTCCTGAAATGTATATCGACAGACAATATTACGGAGACGTGCGCCAATTTCCTGCCCGCCTCCTCAGGGGAATGGACGTTGTGATACAGTTGGCCGCCATTTCCAATGATCCCATCGGCAACAAATTTGAACAGGTCACTCTGGAGGTCAATTATAAATCGGTCATTGACATTGCCAGAAAGGCAAAGCAGGCAGGTGTCAGCAAAATGATCTTTGCATCCAGCTGCTCAGTATACGGTTTCGCCGAAGAAACGGCAAGGACTGAAGAGTCTTCTGTTAATCCCCTTACCGCATATGCCAGATCAAAGGTGCTGGCAGAAAGTGAACTGGCCACGCTTGCCTCTGACCAATTCACGATAACCTGCCTCAGGTTTGCCACAGCCTGCGGAATGAGTGACAGACTGAGACTGGATCTGGTTTTGAACGATTTCGTGGCGGGCGCCATCGCTTCTGGTGAAATCAACATAATGAGTGACGGCAATCCATGGAGACCGCTTATCAACGTGAGGGACATGGGTCGTGCCATCATCTGGGGTATGGAAAGAAAACCCTTGGCAGGCGGGAATTTCCTGATTGTCAACACCGGAAGCAATTCATGGAATTACCAGGTCAAAGAGCTGGCCTGGGCTATTCATTCCGTCCTGCCTGATACAACGGTTTCAATAAACAAGGATGCACAACCCGATAAGCGATCCTACAAGGTAAGTTTCGACCTCTTTGAAAAGATAGCCACGGGATTCACGCCTCAGTATAATCTGAAACAGTCAATCATAGACCTGGTGGAGGGATTGAAGCAACTTGATTTCAAAGATAAAAACTATAGACATTCCCCGCTGATCCGGCTGTTTGTCATCAACGAACTGCTCAGCCGGAGCATTCTGAACAGTAATCTTGAGCTGAACAAATGACATTCAAAGAAACCCGGCTGAAAGGTGCTTTCATAATTGAACAGAAGCCCTTCACTGATGAACGCGGATCTTTCTCTCGGACATTCTGCAAAAAGGAATTCATGGAGATTGGCCATGATTCTGAGTTTGTTCAGTTCAACCATTCTATTACGATAAAAAAAGGTACCATTCGTGGCATGCATTACCAGTTGCCACCTTTTTCAGAAATCAAACTGATCCGGTGCGTCAGAGGTGGCGTATTCGATGTGATCATAGACCTGCGGCAGGATTCGGTCACATTCCTGCAGTTCTTTACTGTGGAGCTGACCGAGCATAATCTGCTGTCAATTTATATTCCGCAGGGCTTTGCCCACGGATTTCAGACTCTTGAAGACAATACGCATCTGGTATATCACCACACCGCATATTATGCACCGGGCTTTGAGGCCGGCATCCGTTACAATGATCCGGCCATAGGCATACCCTGGCCTTTGCCGGTAACCGCTATAACAGAAAAAGACCTGAAAATTGGTTTGTTAAATAATAGATTTAAAGGAATAAAGATATGAATTGCAGGCACTGTAAAACTGAACTCAGTCATGTATTTGCTGATCTGGTCAATTGTCCCCCTTCAAACGACATGTTGAAACCTGAGCAACTCAATGAACCGGAAGTATTCTACCCTCTTAAGATATTTACCTGTCATCAATGCCTTCTTGTACAGGTGGATGAAATGAGAAAGGCAGATTCCATTTTCAACAGCGAATACACGTATTTTTCCTCTTTTTCAACCTCCTGGCTGGCTCATGCCAAGCAATACGTGGATATGATGGTCGAGCGTTTCGGATTCAACACTTCCTCACAGGTAATTGAAATTGCCAGCAATGACGGATACCTGCTGCAATATTTCAAGGAATACAACATACCGGTTCTGGGTGTTGATCCAACGGCCAATACGGCTGCTGTTGCCATATCCAAAGGAATTCCGACAATTATTGATTTCTTTGGTTCTGATTTTGCGCAGAAAAAACTGGTCGATCAACATATAAAAGGTGACCTGATTCTTGGCAACAATGTACTGGCACATGTACCCGATATCAATGATTTTGTGAAGGGTGTCAAAATAGCTCTGAGCACAACAGGTGTGGTCACTTTTGAATTCCCTCACCTGATGAGGCTGGTGGAGGAGTGCCAGTTTGATACCATTTACCATGAGCATTTTTCATACTTTTCATTCATGGTTGTAAAAAAAATATTTGAAAGTCAGGGGCTCGAGATGTTTGATGTGCAGGAGATCCCAACCCATGGCGGCTCTTTGAGGATTTTTGCCAAACATCCGGAAGACAGATCCAAGGAGATTTCTCCGAATGTTTCAGAACTGATCAGGCGTGAAGAAGCGGCAGGCATGAGAACTA
>JAXDCR010000103.1:0-3180 GCA_034677845.1 Bacteroidales bacterium
TTGCTTCACTCAACAGGTTTTATTTCAGACAGTTTTTCAACCTTACCTACCAGTATGCCCCCAATCCGTACGAGGGTGACTTTGTCAGTCTTGAAAACAACAGGGGCATTCCGGGTCTGTTTTGCCCCTCGATGCGGGGAGACGAAAAACTGGTGATCAACCTTGAATCCGTTACCTTCACCCCCCTGCGCCTTCTCGGATTCCGCTTTGCATTTTTTCTTGCCGCTGACATGGGCATCATCCGCAAGCACAGCCAGCCGCTCACTTCTGACAATCTTTTTACGGGTCTGGGCATCGGTGTGCGTTTCAGAAATGACCTGCTTGTATTTGACACCTTTGAAATCAAGCTGTCATTCTATCCAAACGCACCGCAGGATTCAGAACCCCGGTATTTTGATGCAGGCGGCGTGCCGCACCTGAGGCTGAATGATTTTTACCCCGGTGAACCGTCAACGCTGCACCTGTACTGAAAAGCTTTCAATAATTGCCTAATTTTGCATATTCCGGTTCTGGCATTCCGGAACGAAAAACCAGCACCATGCTGCAACGATTCAGGGATTTTCTTGAAAAGACATGCCGTTGCCGGGCGGATCAGTATTTTCTGGTCGCTGTCAGCGGAGGCATTGATTCCGTATGCCTGCTCGATCTTTTCTGCGAAAGCGGCATCCGGTGTGAGGCTGTGCACTGCAACTTTCGGCTGCGCGGCAGTGAGTCTGATGAGGACCAGCGCTTCGTGGAGGAACTGTCTGTGCGGTACAGGGTGCCCTGTCACGTCATGCATTTTGACACAGAAGCCTATGCGCGGTCCAGAGGATGTTCCATACAGGTGGCGGCAAGGGAGCTTAGGTACGAATATTTTGACAAGCTGGCAGGGGAAAGGGGATTTGACCATGTTGCCGTGGCCCATAACCTTGATGACCAGACAGAAACCTTTTTTATGAACCTGGGCAGGGGAACGGGAATAAGGGGCCTTTCCGGCATCAGGCCCGTAAACGGCAGGATTGTGCGGCCACTGCTGTTTGCCTCCAGGAAGGATATTGAGGTCTATGCCTCCCTTAGACACCTCAGCTGGAGAGAAGACAGCTCGAACCGTGAATCAAAATACACGCGCAATGCCATCAGGCACAAACTGATCCCTGTTTTCAAGAGAATAAAGGCAGGCAACCTCCAGGGCATGGTCACCACCATGCATCACCTGTCGCAGACTGAAGAACTGTTCAATTGCTGCATCGGGCTTATCAGAGATGATGTAACCGAAACCCTGAAAGACAGGGTGCTTGTTGACATAAGCAGGCTGATGCGTTACCCGGCAACGGAAACCCTGCTTTATGAATTGCTTAGGCCATTCGGCTGCAACCGTTCCATGGCCCTGAGTCTTTTAAAGTCACTTGAAGGCGAGCCGGGGAAACATGTGCTGACCCCCACCCATACGATAACGCGCGACCGCAGGCACCTGATCGTCACTGGCAGCAGCCACAGCCAAGATGAAGAATGTATTATCACAGACAGAACCCTTCTGGTCACCAGTCCCCTTCACCTGAAACTCAGCCTGATCGAAAATGAAGGTACAAACCCGTTGAATATTCCGAAAGAAAGAAGCAAGGCGGCGCTGGATTTCGGGCTGCTTCGTTTCCCGCTCAAGGTGCGGCACTGGAAACCGGGAGATGCATTCAGTCCCCTTGGCATGAAAGGCACAAAAAAAATAAGTGATTTTCTGATAGACCGGAAAGTTCCACTACCCGACAAAGACAGGGTTTTTGTCATTGAAACGGAGGGAAATGTGGTATGGCTGGTCAATCACCGCATCGACAACCGTTACAGGGTCACTCCTGAAACACGTCAGGTTCTTCTGATCGAATACCTGGATGAACCGGACCCTGAGGATGACACAGGATATACTTAACAAACAGCTGATGTATGGATACCTTAAGTCCCCTTGAAAAGGAATGGACCAGAGCGCTGTCCCTTGACGACACCACCCTGGTGCTGGGCGCCCTCCATGAGATCAGGAATTCCGGCTCCGTCCGCATGCTTCCGTGCATCCTTAAACTGCTGAACGACAGTCATGACAGCAAGGTACAGGATGCAGTACTGGGGTTAATCAGTGAAATCAAGACACAGGATGCCGTTCCATTCATAATTGACAGCCTTGCCGTCAGCAATAATGTGTTGCTGGCGCGACTCCTGGCAGCCTGCTGGCAGTCTTCGCTTGATTTCAGCGCCCATCTTTCTTTGCTCACTGGCATTTTTATACGGGGCGATTTTGAGACAGCACTGGAAGCTTTCACTGTCATTGAGCAATCCATGCCGAACACAGACGAAATCACCAGAATGAAGACCATCAGGGAACTCAACGATGCGGAGCCACAGATAAATGCAGAAAAAGTCGCCCTGTGGAAGGATCTCATAAACCTGCTCCGCCAAATCTGATAGGGCAGGTCAAAGAAAACTTGCTTCAAAGCTGATGAGGAGTTTTGCCAGCGCCTCAAATGCAGTCAGGGACAGGGTCTGTTCCCTGTCATATATCGAATGATAAAAGGGAGGTCCTCCCAGGGTGTAAATCATAAAAGCCGGCACCCCTGCATAATTGAAGGGACAATGGTCGCCGTTACAGCTTGCACCTCTTCCCTTAATGTCTGCCATCAGGCTTCGGCCGTCATTGATTTCACTGAGTTGCCTGAAAATATCGGGGTAAATGGTGCTGTTCACCACCATGATGCCATCTTCTCCTGTGCCTACAAGGTCAAGGTTGACAAGAAACTTGATGAGGGTCAGATCAATGGGAGCGTTTTCAACAAAGTGGGCTGATCCCAGCAAGCCCATCTCTTCAGCCGAAAAAAACAGGAAGATGACCGACATGCCGGGCGGATGCCGGCTGTAGTACTTTGCCAGGTAAAGCAGCATGGTTACCCCGCTGGCATTGTCATTGGCGCCGGGATAATAAGCGCCCCTGCCCATCATGCCCAGGTGGTCATAATGGGCTGTGAATACCATGAATGAATCCGGATGCTGGCTACCGGGAATATAGCCGGCCACGTTGGCTGTTGCATAATCCTGCAGGAAACGGTTGTCGATGCGGACCTTAATATGACTCATGTCGCTGCCAATGACACCGGCACGGATTTTAATATGCGCTTTGGGTGAGACTCCGGAAGATACCCCCCATGTGAGGGAGTCGGA
>JAXDCR010000104.1:0-3174 GCA_034677845.1 Bacteroidales bacterium
GATGGCGAAGGAAAGTTCAGGTGTTGGCCTCAGGTCTTCAAACAGATATACTTTAAAACCATTTGCTGAAAAAATATTGGCGGTGGTTTCGGCAAAAAGCCTGCTGTTATTCCTTGAATCATGAGCCACCGCAACCTTGATTTGCGGAATGAAAGACCTTACTTTCTTAAGATAGTTGCAAAGGCCCTGTGTTGCCATGCTCACCGTATAAATATTCATCCTGTTGGTGCCGACCCCCATGATTCCGCGCAAACCTCCGGTGCCAAATTCAAGATCTCGGTAAAAACATTCCACCAGCTCAGGATCATCCGAATCCATCATTTTTTTGACAGTTTCGCGGGTGGCCTCGTCATATGGTTCGGAAAGCCACCGGGCGGCCCTTTTTCTCACATTTGCTATCAGCTCAGGATTTTCCATTTCCATATTTGATAACAGATAAAATTCTTAATTATTTGCCAGAATGGCAAGTGTTTTCATCAGGCTTTCCTTCCAGTAAGGGATTTCAATACCGAAGGTCTTCTTGATTTTGCCTTTGTGCAGCACACTGTAACATGGCCTCTTTGCGGGCAAGGGGTATTCATCGGTGGTCAGGGGAATGACTTCGCAATCCAGTGACATACCTCTTGTGATCTCCCATGCGAAGTCGTACCAGCTGCACAATCCTTCACCCGAGTAATTGTAAACCCCCGGAAGGTAGGCAGCCGCTTCCGAGTTCCGGATGATCGACAGTATGGCTTTGGCAAGGTCATTGGCGGAAGTGGGCGTGCCCACCTGGTCGCAAACCACGCTTATCTTTTTTCTTTCCTTTGCCAGCCTGATGACGGTCTTTACAAAATTGCTGCCAAATTCACTGTAAAGCCATGACGATCTGATGATGGTTGCACAGGGGTTGTCCCACAATGCCTTTTCGCCGGCAAGCTTGCTTCTTCCGTAAACTGACAGAGGTCTTGGTTCGCTTGTCTCCAGATACGGGGTGCACTGACTGCCGTCAAAGACATAATCAGTTGAAATATGGATCATGCGGCATCCTGAAACCCTGCATATCTTTCCGAGCAAAGCAGGGATATCCCTGTTCAGTGCAAATGCCTCATCCTGGTTCTTTTCTGCTGCATCCACCGCGGTGTATGCCGCACAATTGACAAGATAGTCGAAGGGGTGAGTGCCGAACCATTTCAGCACTGCCGCTTCATCTCTCAGGTCAAGGTCCTCAACGTCCAGGTATGTAAATTCCATATCCAGGTGTCCCTTGTCGGCATTCTGTATGGCCTTTCCGAGCTGACCCCTGGCGCCTGTTACGAGTATCTTCTTCATTGGGTCAGCGATTGAAATTCATTTCAGCATCCGAAAAGCGCGGCAGTTTCCTGTCCCTTTCCGAAACCATGCTGATTTCGGAAGGCACCTTCCAGTCAATGCCCAGGTCAGGGTCGTTGAACGCGATGCCCCTTTCAGACCCCGGATCATAGTATTCGTCCGTCTTGTACAGTACGACGGCCACGGGTGAGAGCACAGAAAACCCATGGGCGTATCCTTTCGGTATGTAAAGCTGAAGTTTGTTCCTGCCTGACAGTTCAAGGCCGAAGTACTCGCCGAATGTGGCTGAGCCTTTTCTGATGTCAACGGCAACGTCATAAACACGACCGTATATGACGCGCACCAGTTTGGCCTGGGCATGGGGTTCCAGCTGATAATGAAGGCCGCGGATCACACCGCGGCGGGAAAGGGACTGGTTATCCTGGACAAAGTGCGTGTGCAGACCTGCTTCCTTGAATGCCCTCTCGTTGTAACTCTCGAAGAAATACCCCCGCTTGTCGGCATAGATATCCGGTCTCACGATCACAAGTCCCTCAAATCCGGTTTCTGTCAGATTCATATCAGTCAGATGATGTAAACCGAAGCGGTTTTTCACCGGCAACTTTCAGCAAATACCTTCCATACTGGTTCCCGGTCAGGGGCTGTGCAAGCCGCAGAAGCTGTTCCCTGCTTATGAACCCCTGGTTATATGCTATTTCCTCAATGCAGGCTATTTTAAGGCCCTGCCTTTCTTCAATCGTCTGGATGTAAACCGACGCCTGAAGAAGTGTTTCATGGGTGCCTGTATCGAGCCATGCGAACCCCCTGCCCAGCAGCTTTACCTTAAGCCTGCCTTCCTTAAGGTACAGCTGGTTAAGGTCCGTGATTTCAAGCTCTCCCCTTGCGGAAGGTTTGAGTGAGGCAGCCTTCTGGATCACTGAGTTATCATAAAAGTACAGTCCCGTGATGGCAAAGTTGGATTTGGGCTTTGCCGGTTTTTCTTCAATGGAAATCACTTTTCCGTGATCATTGAATTCAACGACGCCATAACGCTCAGGGTCGTTCACATAGTATCCGAACACAACAGCCCCGGTTTTCAGGGATATCAAACCGGAAAGGATCCTGCTGAATCCGTCGCCATAGAAAATGTTATCCCCGAGTACCATGCAGACAGTGCTGCTTCCGATGAATTCCCTGCCGATGATAAAAGCCTGGGCAAGGCCTTCCGGGTAAGGCTGAACCGCATATGATATGCTGATGCCGAGCTGATTGCCGTCGCATAGCAGGTCACTGTACAGGTGAATGTCCTTTGGGGTCGATATAATAAGTATTTCTCTTATCCCCGCCAGCATGAGGACTGAAAGGGGATAGTAAATCATGGGCTTGTCGTATATGGGTATGATCTGCTTTGAAATGCTCTTGGTAATGGGATACAGTCTTGTTCCGGCCCCTCCTGCCAGAATAATGCCTTTCATACACAGGATATTTTGGGTTAAGCTTGCAATATTTTTCTGAAATAATTGATTGTCTTTATAAGGCCCTCTTCGAGGGGAGTATCCGGGCACCAGCCATCCAGCAGCTGCCGGGCCAGGGTGATGTCTGGTTTTCGGTGCACGGGGTCATCCTGGGGAAGGGGATGAAATACCATCCTGGATTCGGATCCGGTCAGCCGTATGATGTGTCTTGCCAGGTCAAGGATCGAGATTTCGGCCGGATTGCCCAGGTTCACCGGTCCCGTCACCCCGGAAGGCGTATCCATCAGTTTTACAAGTCCCTTCACCAGGTCATCCACGTACTGGAAACTCCTGGTCTGGTTTCCGGTGCCGTTTATTGTGAGGTCCCTGTTGGTAAGGGCCTGGACGATGAACTTAGAAATAACCCTTC
>JAXDCR010000105.1:0-17171 GCA_034677845.1 Bacteroidales bacterium
TATGAAACGGCAAAATACCTTGCATTTGCCAAAAAAATGGAAATATACGCCTTTTCACGTGATCGGCATGGCCTTCAGCAGCTGGTCAGCGAGTGCGGTGAAAATAGGAACGGATCGAGGATTTTCCCTGTGGCTGTTGACCTGCTCAGGCTGGCCGATGAACCTGACCTTCTCCTGAACACACTGGGAGGTGACGTCACCCATATAGACATTCTGATCAATAACGCCGGCTACCTGGTTAACAGACCTTTTACAACCACCTCCCTTGCTGAGGTTAAAAGAATGTTTGATGTGAATTTTTTCATACCTGCCCTGATAATCCGGGAGCTGATGCCCCTGATCGGCCATAAGGGATTAACCCACGTGGTCAATATCGGTAGCATGGCCGGTTTCCAGGGAAGCTTGAAATATCCGGGACTGTCATTCTACAGTGCCAGTAAAGCTGCCCTTGCCTGCCTTACGGAGTGTCTTCAGCAGGAAATCAGGGACAGGGAGGTTGTATTTAACTGTCTGGCTCTGGGTTCGGCACAGACAGCCATGTTCGGAGAGGCGTTCCCCGGAAAAAAAGCAAGCATGTCAGCACAACAGATAGCATGTTTTATCGGTGATTTTGCCCTTAACGGACACAGAACCATAAGCGGTAAAGTCATACCGGTATCACATTCGTCACCCTGATCATTCCAGGCTTTCCGTATCCTGAATTTTTTTTCTGTACATGGATTCCAGCTCATCCTCAAAGAAAAATCTGTCGGTAAATGCCGGTTTAAGCTGATCAAACCATGTGGCATCAGGATCGTACCGGGCAAAGAACGGCCTGGCAGCCCAGTCCGGGTTTCGCCCCTGAATAAAGCGAAGCACAAAGACGTCTTCTCCGCCAACCTGTGAAACGCCCAGTACCTGCACTTTACCCGGCACGCATGACATGCTTGGTCCCCTCACGGTTCTGCAGATTCCGCTTACAGTCTGGTAGGCTTTCCTGAATATCTCCCACGCCCGCACCAGAGGCAGTTCAAAGTAATGTTTTGCGCCAGTGTCGCGTGCAATAAACATATAATAAGGTATACAGTTCAGATTTACCAGCTTCCGCCACATGGCTGACCAGATTTCAGGTTTGTCATTGATATGTTTCAGTACCGGAGACTGTGCACGTATCTGCGCTCCTGTCGACCGCACCCGCCTGATGGCTTTTTCGACCGCTGCTGTTTCAAGCTCGCGCGGATGATTAAAATGAGCCATAATGGACAGGTTGAGCCCGCTTTTAATGATCCTTTCGAATAATCTGATAAAGTCATCTGAATCTTCACCCTCCGTGAATTTGTAAGGCCAGTAAGATAGCACTTTTGTCCCTATCCTTATTGTCTGCAGGTTGGATGTTTTGTAAATGCCGAGGATGGGTTCGATATACCGGAGAAAGGTCTTATAGTTCATTACCATTGGATCACCGCCGGTGAAAAGAACATCAGTGATTCCGCGGTTCCTTACCATGTACGAGGCAAGTCTGTCTGTTTCCTGGCTGGCTATCCGAAACTTGCTGATCCCGACAAACTGCGGCCAGCGGAAACAGAAAGTGCAATAACTGTGGCAGCTCTGTCCCGCCCCCGGGAAGAACAGCACGGTTTCCCTGTATTTATGCTGTGCCCCGGGTATCTTTTCACCGTCCAGATCAGGAATGTTAAGGGATGTCTGTGCAGCCGGATGCGGGTTCAGCTGGCCGCAGATATCCGCGACAGCGGATTTTACGGCTTCTTCATTGCCACCGCTTTTCAGCAGGGAATCCATCCGGCTGAAGTGCTCCGGCAGCAGCATGTCTTTACCCGGAAAGGTCAGGATAAACATGGGATCGTCTTGATAATGATCCCAATCAATAAGTTCGTCCACTACATAATTACTTACCCGGAACGGAAGTACCTGCGCAGCTACATGAATATTCCATAACCCTTCCTTGTCAAGTTTACTTAACTGCTTGATATCCCTATAGTTATTAATTGTATAGGCTTTATATGCCGGGCTGTTCAAAGGCATTCGCAGGAGGTTTCGTACAAGTTAGTCAATTTTGCAGAGAAAGCAAAAAACCAGCCTGCGTTTTACCTCACCTGCTTTTCCAGTATGGAAGTTTGACATTGACCATGGTGGCTTCGTCGTATTCTTTCGGGATAATCTCTCCTTTGAGGGCCATCAATCCGTTCATGGCAAGTGCATGCATCTCGTCCTCACCGGGATAGATGACCACTGGTGCCATGAATGATACCATTTTCTTGATGTATTCCACTACCATGGGGTTGTGCGAGATGCCTCCGGTGAGTATTATTGCGTCGACCTCACCATGCAGCACGGCGCACATGGCCGCAATCTCCTTGCCGATCTGGTATGACATGGCATCCTGTATCAGGCGCGCCCTGTCATCCCCGTCCTGAACCAGGAGCTCGACCTCATAGGCGCTGTTGGTTCCAAGATAGGCCATATACCCCCCCTCTCCGGTGATCATCTTCTTTACCTCCTCCAGGGTGAATTTCCCTTCATAGCACAGTCTTGCAAGGGCACCGGCAGGGAGGGTGCCGGAACGCTCCGGTGAAAAGGGACCTTCACCATCCAATGCCTGGTTGACATCAATGACTTTGCCTCTTTTATGGGCTCCGACAGAAATACCACCACCCATGTGTGCAATGACCAGGTTCAGGTCCTCATACTTCCGGTTCATCAGCCTTGCATACGACCTTGCCGTGGCTTTCTGATTCAGGGCGTGAAAAATAGAATGCCGCTGAAATTCGGGGTGCCCGGTGATACGGGCAACATCCTGCAACTCGTCGACAACGACCGGATCGGCGATGAATGCCCTGCAATTGGGCAACTCCATTGCTATGTCATGGGCGATCAATCCCCCCAGGTTGCTTGCATGCTCTCCCATGAGTCCCTCCAGCAGGTCATGCCTCATTTTTTCGTTTATGGTATAAATACCCGATTCAATCGGGTGCACCAGTCCCCCTCTTCCGACGACCGCTTCAATGGCTTCAATATCAATGTGCGAGTCTTTCAACTCTTTTATAACAATGTTCTTCCGGAAGTCATACTGGTCACCGATCCGTTTGAACATGGCAAGCTGATCCGGATCATGCGGGATGGTTTTTAAGAAAATTGGCTTTGCGTTATGATAAACGGCAATTTTGGTGGATGTGGAGCCGGGATTGATGGCAAGGATTTTATGGTTCATGGCAAAAGGATTATGGATCTATAAAATGGCTGCTGCCAGGGCAAGAGAGTAAAACTTGCTTACATCTGAATCTGACCTTGATGTCAGTATGACAGGCACTTCCGCACCGGTCACCAGGGCAGCGGATACGGCCCCGCCGAGAAAATTCAGTGATTTGTATAAAATGTTTCCGCTGTTCAGGTCAGGGGCAACCAGCAAGTCGGCATCACCAGCCACTTCAGACAGGATGCCCTTGTGTTTTGCCGCTTCCCCTGAAATGGCATTATCCAGGGCAAAAGGCCCATCGACAAGGCATCCTGCCAGCCGGCCATCCAGGTTCATTTTTTTAAGCAATGAGGCATGCACGGTGGCAACCATTTTTTCATTCACGGTTTCGACTGCAGCCAGTATTCCCACCTTGGGCCGTTCAATGCCAAGCCTGTGCAGCAGTTCCACTGCATTGCGCACGATATCTGCCTTTTCTTCGAGGCCAGGGTCAATATTCAGGGCGGCATCCGTCAATGCCAGCAGTTTATGGTAATATGGGGTTTCAAACAGGGCGACATGACTGAGCAGTCTCCCTTTCAATAAGCCGCTTTCCTTATCAAGTATCTCTCTCACAAGGATGCTTGTCTGCACGTGACCTTTCATCAGTATGCCTGCTTTGCCCTTCCTGACCTGTCTGACCGCTTCCCGGCAGGCCGTTCCGGTGTCTGAGGCATGTATTACCTCCATGCCTGTCAGGCTAACCTTGGCTTCCTCTGCCGCTTTGGCAATTTCTTCCTTGTCACCTGTCAGCACCGGGATGATGCCAAGGGAAAGCATGGCGCGCGAGACGGCATTCAGCACATCTGCCTCCCCGGCGGCGGCGACGGAAACTACAAGTTCCTTTTTTTTACGGCAGGCAAGGTCAGCAAGGCTGCTTAAATGTTCCACAGATGTCAGGTAGCAGTTGATTTCTTAAGTTCCTCGACGATTTTGGACGTGTCTTCAGCAATCACAAGTTCTTCATTTGTAGGTATCACAATTACCCTGACCTTTGAGGAATCCGTGCTGATGACAGCTTCCTTTCCCCTCAGGCCGTCATTCCTGGCTTTGTCAACGGCAATCCCCAGGAATTCCAGATCAGAGCATACGGCAGCCCGGGTACCGGGATCATTTTCGCCGATACCCCCCGCGAAAACAACGATATCAAGTCCCCCCATCGCCGCTGCATAGGCACCGATGTATTTCTTGATGCGGTACTGGTACATATCCATTGCCAGGACAGCCCTCGGGTTGTTTTTTTTCAGTTCCGCCTCAATTTCACGCATATCTGATGAAATTCCGGTTATGCCAAGCATGCCGCTCTGCTTGTTGACCAGTGTGTTTAGCTGGGCAATGCCGATCTCTTCCTTTTGCATAATGTATGTAACCACGCCAATGTCCAGATCACCTGACCTTGAACCCATTATCAGTCCCTCAATTGGCGTGAAACCCATGGAAGTGTCTACCGACTGTCCGTATTTGACGGCAGCCATTGAAGCTCCGTTGCCCAGATGAACGGTGATAATCCGCTGCGTTTTGATGTCCAGTTTGAGCACCTCGCAGGCACGCTTGCTGATGTAATAATGACTGGTGCCGTGAAATCCGTACCGCCTGATACCGTATTTCTTGTACAGTGAGTAAGGGATGGCATACATGTAGGCGTAGTCCGGCAAGGTCTGGTGGAAGGCTGTATCAAAAACGGCAACCTGGGGCTTCCCTGGCAACAGTAATTTAATGGCGTAAATTCCTTTCAGATTCGCGGGATTGTGCAGGGGGGCAAGGTCGATGTATTTCTCGACCTCTGCCTGAACCTCGTCGGTGATCAGAGCGCTTTTATTGAATTTTTCGCCGCCGTTGACAACCCGGTGACCGATAGCGTCAATTTCATCCAGACTTTTAAGGCAGCCATGCCTGTCACTGGTTATGATGCCAAGAATATACTCAATACCGTTCTGGTGATCGAGTATTTCACCTTCGAATTTGACTTTTTCACCATTGGATTTCTCAAGCCTTACAAATGACCCCTTCAGTCCAACTTTTTCGGCAATGCCTTTTGTCAGGATTTCCTTCCTCGACATGTCAAACAGCTGAAACTTAATGGAAGAACTTCCGCAGTTCAATACCAAAACCTTCATATTAAATATCTTTTTTGCTGTGGTTATTATGATATGTCCCGGAGCCTTTGTTCACCCTATTTTCCGGCCGGATTCGTCGTACTCATAAAATCCCTTCCCGGAGGAACGTCCGTACTGATGGGCGCGCACCAGCCTCTTGATGACCGGTGAGGCTTTGTATTTGATGTCGCCGAATTCGTTATATAGATTATCCATCCATCTTTCTACTTTTTCAAGTCCCACCTTGTCCGCCAGCTCAAAGGGACCCAGTGACTGTCCCAGCCCTATCCTCATGGTTGCGTCAATGTCAGCCTTGGTGCCGACACCTTCCATCAGGATCTCGCAGGCTTCATTGACCATTGTGACAAAAAGCCTGACGCTGATAAGGCCCGGTGACTCCTGGACAGGAATGACAACTCTGCCCAGCATGTTGACAAATGTGCATACCTTCAAATAGACCTCGTCAGTTGTGTAAAGGCTTCTGACAACCTCAAGCATCTTGGAATTGGGAATGTTTGTGAGGAAATGAAGGCTGACGCTCCTCTCCTTGTGCTCCAGTTCCGATGAGAGTTCTGTAATGGCTATCGTGGTTGAATTGGTGGCAATGATTGTGTCAATTGACACGTTCTTTTCAATCTGCCTGAAAATTTCCTTGCGGATGTTGATCCGGGGTTCCCGGCTGGTAGACCTGATGGTCTCAATGACAAGGTCGCAGCCCATCAGGTGCTCATAGCCTACAAAACCAGAAATCCGTGAAAGGATGGCCCGTTTTTCACCCGGGGTCATACCCCAGTGGTCAATCATACCGTCAAGTTCCTTTTCTATTTCCCTGAAAGCCTCGTTTATTTTTTCCTCGGAAAGCTCTATGAAAACCACTTCCAGCTCTTTCTGGCTGATAAGCAGGGCAATGCTCTGTCCCACACTCCCGCAGCCGACAATCCCGACCTTCGTGAAAAGTGTCCGGCTCTGCTTCTTCTGACTGATGCCGAATTTCTCGATCGGCTCTATAATAATGTCTCCCATGATGATGTCTTATAATCTTTTCTTGAGGCCGATGGCCTGGTTGGCCGTAATGGCTACCAGTTCCACGATATCGTTCACTGAACACCCGCGCGACAGATCATTGATCGGTGAGGCCAGACCCTGCAGAATGGGCCCCACTGCCTCTGCATGACCCAGACGCTGAACCAGCTTGTAGGCTATGTTACCGCTTTCAAGGTCAGGAAAGATCAGCACATTGGCTTTTCCGGCAATGTCACTGCCTGGCGCTTTCTTTCTGGCCACAGAGGCTTCGATGGCAGCGTCAGCCTGGAGCTCACCGTCAATTTTCAATGCCGGTTCCATGGATTTTGCCATTTCTGTGGCACTCACCACCTTATCAACCAGTGCATGAGAAGCACTTCCCTTTGTGGAGAAGCTCAGCATGGCAATGCGTGGCTCAATTCCTGCGATCGATCTGGCGGTCTGTGCTGTCGATATCGCTATGGCTGCAAGTTCTGAATCACTGGGATCGGGATTTACGGCGCAGTCAGCGAATATCATCAGTCCCCCTTCCCCGTATCCCTCATCTTTAAGGAACATCAGGAAGGCACCGGATACTATGCTAATTCCCGGAGCTGTCTTCACGTACTGAAAAGCTGGCCTCAGCACATCTCCCGTGGCATTGTCGGCCCCGGCAACCTCACCGTCTGCGTCCCCGTATTTGATCATGACAGCCCCAAGGTAAAGGGGATCCTTAAGCTGCTCCAGCGCCTGATCCTTTGTCAGACCCTTTGATTTCCTCAGCTCAACCATCATGTCTGCATAAACCCCGGCTTTCGGGTTATTCATAGGATCAACGAAACTGGCCCGGGAGAGGTTCTTTAGTCCCTTTTCCTCTGCTGAGCGCAAGACTTTTTCCCGGTTTCCGAGAAGAATTACATCAGCCAGGCCATTCTCAATTACTATATCCGCTGCCCGAATCGTACGTTCCTCGTGGCTTTCGGGTAGCACGATGCGCTGCCTGTTATTGATTGCCTTATCTTTGATCTGTTCAATTAACTTCATACATATCAATAATTTATGTTTAAAACTAGCTTGTATAAAGATAAATAAAAAAGAGTATCAAGAATCGGCCAAAATATGATTTATATCAAGGATTTATTCACAACGGCCTCCTTGAATCCTCTCATCCGTGAGCCCCTTGGCCAATCGGGCAGCAGGGTGGGATCGGCAGCAAAAGGATTCAAAGCTGGTCACCGGCCGCGAAATGTTAAAAACAATCTGAGGTTATCTTCTCCGTTAATGATTAGATTTGCAGAATAGCTCTCCTGTTTACCATTTATGAAGCACTTGAATATAACCCGCAAACTAAATGCCCTCGACAGTGATATGAAGGGCGATCTTTTCACGGATTCGGCCACAAGGCTGCTGTATGCAACGGATGCTTCCATGTACCGGTCGGTGCCTGTGGCGGTCGCTTTTCCCAAGGACAGTGAGGACATACGCAGGCTGATTTGTTTTGCCGGACAGGAACAGGTAACCCTGATACCAAGAACAGCAGGCACGTCGCTGGCAGGACAGGTTGTGGGCGATGGCATTGTTGTGGATGTATCGCGTTACATGAATGACATAATGTGGATTGACAGGGATAAAAGACAGGTTAGGGTTCAGCCTGGCGTTGTTCTGGACGAACTTAACCTTAAGCTGAAGGAAACGGGACTTTTCTTCGCCCCTGAGACTTCCACATCAAACCGCTGTATGATAGGGGGAATGGTAGGTAACAACGCATGCGGCTCTCATTCCCTGTTGTATGGAAGCACAAGGGAACACCTGTCATCCGTCAGGGCTTTGCTTAGCGACGGCAGCGAAGTGACTTTTGAGGAACTTGACGAGGGTCGCTTTATGGAAAAGACTGTCGGCGATACGCTTGAAGCCAGGATTTATGCCCACATCCATGCCATGCTGGCCGATCACCTGAACCGGGAGGAAATCCTCAGAGAATTTCCGGATCCTGAAGTCAAAAGACGTAACACCGGCTATGCCCTGGATATGTTACTCCCTATGGTGCCGTTCACAGCAGGGGGAAAAGCTTTCAACTTCTGTTCCGTCCTGGCCGGTTCAGAAGGAACACTAGCCTTTCTCACTGAAATACAATTGAAACTGGTGCCATTGCCTCCAAGGGAAAGGGGACTTATATGCATTCATTTCACGACACTTGAAGAAGCCCTTGAAGCCAATGTTAGCTGCCTTGCCTTCCGGCCCGGAGCAGTCGAACTGATGGATCATACCATCCTGGAATGTACACGAAACAACATAGAGCAACGTAAGAACCGTTTCTTCCTGAAAGGCGATCCCGGGGCAATACTGATAGTCGAATTTGCCAGAGACAGCCTTGAAGAACTGCACGAAGTCAGCAACAAGCTGGAGAGTGAACTAAGGGGGAGGGGACTCGGCTATCATTTTCCGCTGATCACAGGAAAGGATATCCAAAAAGTCTGGGCTCTGAGGAAATCGGGACTGGGAGTGCTGACTAACACACCGGGTGATGCCAAACCTGTCTCCCTGATCGAGGACACGGCAGTAAGGCCTGACCTTCTGGTTGCCTATGTGAAAGATTTCAAAGGCATTTTGGAAAAGCACGGACTGGAATGCGTGTTTCATGCCCATGCGGGTACCGGCGAACTTCACCTGAGACCCATTATCAATATCAAAGATCCGGCAGGTGTTGCCCTGCTGAGGACGGTTGCCACTGAAGTTGCCCGGCTTGTCAAAAAGTACAGGGGATCCTTCAGCGGTGAGCATGGAGACGGACGCCTGAGAAGCGAGCTTATCCCTCTTATTGTAGGAGAAAAAAACTACAGCCTGATGAGGCAGCTCAAACAAACCTGGGATCCCGGTAACGTATTCAACAAAGGAAAGATAACCGATCCGCCGCCTCTGGATCGTTCACTCAGGTATACCCCGGGCGCCACGGGCAGGAAATGGAAGACAGTTTATAACTATATGCCGCAGGGATCCTTTGTGCAGCAGGTCGAAATGTGCAACGGATCGGGTGACTGCCGCAAGTCAGCTGTCATTGGAGGACTTATGTGCCCTTCCTATATGGCCACCCTGGATGAGCATAGCACGACAAGGGCAAGAGCCAACCTGCTCAGGGAATACCTTAACCAAAATGAAGAAAGTTTCACCTGCGATGCGGAAATGGTATATGAAATACTCGACCTCTGCCTGTCCTGCAAGGGCTGCAAGTCAGAATGCCCTTCCAATGTCGACATGGCAAAATTCAAATCAGAATTTCTGCAGCATTATTATGACACCCATGGTGTTTCATTATCATCCTGGCTGATTGCCAACCTTCCTTCATTTTACGGCATCAGCGCAACCTATCCGGCGATATTCAATTTTCTTATCAGCAACCGGTTTTCAGGTGCCATCATCCGGCACATCCTGGGATTTGATCCGCAAAGGCCCCTTCCCCTTATGGCGGATCAGAGCCTGCGGCGATGGATCAGCCGTAATTCAGATGGCGAGTTGATTCCAAACTCTGCGTTCCGGAACAGGTACGTGTACCTTTTTATCGATGAGTTTACAGGGTATAATGATGTCAGCATCGGTATCACGGCCATACGGTTGCTGACTGCCCTCGGATACGGCGTAAAGCCGCTTCGTCACCGTGAAAGCGGAAGAACAAGCATTTCCAAGGGTTTTCTGAGAAAAGCCAGAAGGATAGCCAATGCCAATGTAATATCACTTTCTGAAAAGGTTGATGGCGAAAGTCCCCTTCTGGGTATCGAACCCTCCGCCCTGCTTTCTTTCAGGGATGAATATCCGGACCTTGTCAGACCCGGGTTGAAAGAAAGTGCCCGGCAGCTTGCACAAAACTGCCTGCTGATTGATGAATTCATCGCTGCTGAGGCTGACGCCGGCAGGATCGAAAGGACCCGTTTTACCACGAACAGGCTGAAAATATTGCTCCACGGGCACTGCCAGCAGAAATCGATTGCCTCGACAACACCAACCATAAAAATGCTTTCAATCCCTGAAAATTACACTGTCGAGGAAATCCCTTCGGGATGCTGTGGAATGGCCGGTGCCTTCGGGTACGAGAAAAAACACAGGGATATCTCCCGCAGGATTGGTGAAATGGTGCTATTCCCGGCGGTGAGAAGTGCAGATGAGGGAACCGTCATATGTGCTCCGGGCACAAGCTGTCGCTGCCAGATTAAGGACGGAACCGGGGTGAAGGCGTTGCATCCTGTCGAAGTGCTTTATCAGGCCCTCATAACATAACGCGAATCATATTTCAATAAGCTTGTTCTTGATGGCATAAATGACAAGACTTGCCGTATTGTGAGAATTGGTCTTTGTCAGCAGGCTTGCCCTGTGATGGTCAACGGTGCGCTTGCTGATGTAAAGCTGGTCAGCAATCTCCTGATTCGACAATCCCTTGCAGATCAATTGCAGCACCTCCTGCTCACGGTCAGAAAAAGTTATCATGGGCAGATCAGTTGCAACAGGTCTTATTTTTAACCGGTTGACAAGCCTGTAAAGGATCTCTTCTGTGAAATAATTGCTTCCCTGCCAGACAGTCAGAATGGCACGGCGCACCTCTGAGAATTCTGAATTCTTGAGAAGGAATCCCGATGCTCCTGCTTCAATCATCTTCTGAAAGTATTCCTCATCGCCGTACATGGACAAGGCAATGATTTTGATATCGGGATAATCCCTTAACGCCCTGGTGGTGGCCTCAATGCCATTCATTCTCGGCATTTCAATATCCATCAGCACCAGGTCGGGATGAAAGGTTTTTATCATGTCCAGGAAAACTTCACCGTCCTGAGCCTCGCGCACTTCAGTCACTTCCTCAAGGTTCCTGAGCAACAGCTTCAGACCTTCCCTGAACAGTTTGTGATCATCAACAATCAGTATATTAAGTTTTTCCATGAACCGGTTGCCTGGCTTTTGTTTTAATGGTTATGCTGGTCATCATGCCCCTGGGCATTATTCGTTTGAACTCTATTTCACCGTTTATCGACTTGAGCCTGGATTTTATATTTGAAATACCCATGCCGTTCAGGTTTGAGGCATCCTGGGGATCAAAGCCGGTGCCGTCGTCAAAATACTGTGCGATGATCCGGTTGTCCTGGTAAAGGAGAAGCAGGGACACATTGGCAGCCCCCGAGTGCTTGATTGTGTTCTGAAAAAGTTCGCAGATGACCCGGTAAAGATTGATTTCGACTTCACCGTCGAAACGGATGTTTTCAATATTGCTGTTGAATGTAATGTCTATGGTTCCAAGGGCGTTTATGTTTTCGATAAAAGTTTTAATGGCGCTGGCAAGACCGAAGCTGTCCAAAACATGGGGACTCAGATTGTTCGATGTGTTCTTGAGTGCAACTATTGACTCCTGGATGAGTTTGCTGATATTTTCAATCACGTTCTTATTGAAACCCTGAATCTGTGTCTTGTCAAGTGCGGAGACCGACATTTTTATGTTGGAAAGAAGGGGCCCGATTCCGTCGTGCAGGTCCTTAGCAAGCTGCTTTCTTTCTTTCTCTTCAGTTTGCATAATGGCCTGTAATACCCTGTTCTCCGCTTCAGTCTTGATGGTGTCTATCCGTTTCAGGAAGCGGAAAAGGGTGCGGATGAAGATCACTCCGACAAGCAACAGAACTGATATTGCCACTGACAGCACGTTGTCAATGGTATCCATATTGGCCCGAAACTCCTCATAATACTCCGGAATCAGATCGGTGATCCATTTGAAAGCCATCAGCAAAAATGCTATGGATATCATAATCCAGCTTATGTTATACTTTGTCTGTCGGGCGAGACTGACGGCTATAATGGCTGCCACGAGCTGAAATGCAATGGATATGATAAGTGCTAGCTTCATGCTGCCGTTTTACAACTGGTGGTGAATTTGGATTGTCATGGCAAAATTAGTCATTATTCGAAAGTATTGGCACCGGGAAAGTACCTGAACCTGGTGGACAACATGCCACAGGCTGCCATTATATCCGTGCCCCGTGAGGCCCTTAGTGTGGTCACGATGCCTTTGTCATTCAGCCTTTTCCTGAACCATTGGATGGTTTCATCATCAGATGGCTGAAATCCGAGATCAGCGACAGGATGGTAGCGGATCAGGTTTATGCGGCACCTCAGACCGTTCAGAAGCCGGGTGAGGCCGTTTACATGTCCGGGGGTATCGTTGAAACCCCTGAACATGATGTACTCAAAGGATATGCGGCGCTGCCTTTCAACGGGTGCTTTTTTAAGAAAACCGACAACATCCCTGACCGGATAAACTTTCTCGACAGGCATCAGGCTCATCCGTTCCCCGGAAAAAGGAGAGTTCAGGCACACGGCCAGATGGCAGCGTGTCTCGGACAGGAAACGCCCCATGGCGGGAATGACACCGGTGGTTGATACCGTTATGCGACGGGGACTGATACCAAATCCATAAGAGGATGTCATGATTTCCAGGCATTCGAGCAGGTTGTCAGCATTGTCAAGTGGTTCGCCCATTCCCATAAACACAAAGTTTGAAACGGTCTCTCTTTCAGGCAGGCTGACAAACTGGTTCAACATGTCGCCGGCTGAAAGATCGGCCTGGAATCCCTGTCTACCTGTCATGCAAAAAACACATCCCATTTTGCATCCGACTTGTGTGGACAGGCAGAGGGTGTTCCGGTCCGTTTCAGGGATGAAGACACTTTCAATGTAATGTTGATCGGCTGCAGGAAACAAATATTTAATGGTTCCGTCCCTCGACAACTGCTTGCCGGCAGGCGGGGTCAGTCCGATATAATAATCCCGACCCAGCGCTCTGCGTGAGTCAAGCGAAAGATTGGTCATGCAATCAAATGAGCTGACTTTCTTGTTATAAAGCCATTCGGCCAGCTGACGGTCAGCATAAGGCGGAAGACCCAGCTGCCGGCAAACGGTTTTCAGTCCGCCGGCCGTCATGCCGAAAATATTTGTTCTGCCCTCCGAACCGGTTGTCATAATAATAAAATATGCAAAAATAGCTATATCCTGATGATTTGTTATTATTAACTTTGTGGCTGATATCAGCCATCTCACATGCCACTGAATATACCAGACAAATTGCCGGCAGTGGAGATTCTGCAGGAGGAAAATATTTTCGTCATGCGGGAAACCACTGCCATCCATCAGGATATCAGACCTTTGAGGATAGTGATTCTGAACCTCATGCCGGTCAAGATCACAACTGAAACCCATATTCTGCGCCTGCTGTCCAATACACCCCTGCAGGTCGAAGTCACCCTGCTGCATACAAGAGACCATGTTTCAAGTCACACGCCCATAGCACACCTGAAATCTTTCTATAAAACCTTCAGGCAGATCGTCAGGCAAAAGTTCGACGGTATGATCATAACGGGCGCACCGATTGAGCATCTGGCCTTCGAGCAGGTCGATTACTGGAATGAGCTGAAGGAAATCATGGACTGGAGCCAGCACAACGTAACTTCAACGATGTACATTTGCTGGGGCGCCCAGGCAGGCCTGTATCATTTTTATAACATTCCAAAGTATCCGTTGCCTTTCAAGATGTTCGGAGTGTTCAGCCATCATATCAACAATCCGAGGATACCTCTGGTAAGGGGGTTTGACGAGGATTTTCTGGCTCCCCACTCAAGGCATACGGAAGTCCGCCGGAGTGACATCGAAAAAGTTCCCCGTCTTGAAATAGTCTCAGAATCTGATATAGCCGGCATCTATATTGTGATGACCAAAGACGGCCGTCAGATATTCGTCACAGGTCATTCAGAATATGACCCCGATACCCTGAAGAACGAATATGAAAGGGATCTTAAAAAGGGCTTGCCGATTGACATACCTGTAAATTACTTTCCGGATGACGATCCGTCCAAACCTCCCATGGCAAGGTGGAAAAGCCACGCCAACCTGTTATATTACAACTGGCTGAATTACTACGTTTACCAGATCACTCCTTACAATATCAACGAGATCCGGTGACACGGACAACCCATTGCCTGGCGTTCACAAAAGCTTCAACCCAGGGCGTTATTTCGTCCCCCTGCCTGCCCTGCGGGTAATATGCCCAGTTCCAGGGAAACACAGCCCTTTCCAGGTGGGGCATGATTGCCAGGTGTCGGCCGTCGGCCGAATAGATGCCGGCAACATTATGTTCTGAACCATTTGGGTTATACGGATAGCCGGAATAGGAATAATATAAGGCAATATGATAAAAATCAACAGGATGAGAAAAACGGAACCTTCCCTCGCCATGAGCCACCCAGATACCGAGCCGGCTGCCTGACAATGTTCCGAACATGACAGAATTGTTTTCAGGCACATCAACGTTGAGAAAGGCAGATTCAAACTTGCCGGACTCATTTTGGAGCAATTCTGGCTTGTATTGTCCGCACGAGATCAGGTCGAGCTCCACCATAAGCTGGCAGCCAGTGCACACACCAAGGCTAAGGGTGTCATGTCTTGCATAATATCTTTCCAGCGTAAGGCGTGCCTTTTCATTATAAAGGAAGGCGCCAGCCCACCCTTTGGCGCTGCCAAGGACATCTGAATTTGAAAAACCGCCGACGAAAACGATGAAATTCACATCTTCCAGACTTTCCCTGCCGGAGATGAGATCGGTCATATGAACATCCTTCACATCGAAACCTGCCAGGTGCATCAGGTGTGCCATTTCCCTGTCGCCATTGACACCTTTCTCGCGAATGATAGCTGATTTAATTCCACTTTTAACCATTCGCGCAGTGTTTATCCCGTACTGAGCGGATTTGCCGCTGAAGTCTGCAGGAAAAGTGAAATCCATCGGATGCTTTGCCAGATTGTTAAAACGCTCTTTGGCCAGTTTTACAGTGCTCTGATGGGTATCTAAAAGATAAGATGTTCTGAACCAAATCTTTCTAAGGTTATTAACAGAAAGCGAAAACTGATATGATCCCCTGTTAATATCGATCCGGCCCGTGGATGATGGTATTCCAATGTCCATGTGACGGATGCCTTTTCGTTTCCATTCACCGAACAGTCTGCTGTTTTTCCTGACTTGGATGACAAGGGAAGGATTCTCACTGAAGAGAATTTTTAAAATATCCGTATCAGCAAACTGATTTAGGTTTATTGACATTCCCGCACCAGGCACCGCAAAGCACATCTCCAGAAGGCAGGTTATAAGTCCCCCGGCCGACACATCATGACCAGCCAGAATTTCACCGTCTTCGATAAACTGCTGGACGGCATCAAACACCCGTGCAAAATAACCCGGATCCTTAACCGTGGGACATTCTTCGCCCACACAGGCGAGGGACTGGTAAAAAGCGCTGCCGCCAAGTGCGAGATCATGGCTGGATAAGTCAACATATACCAGGCTTGTGTCCTCATCCAGTCTGATGACAGGTTCCGTTCTTTTACGAATGTCCTTTACTGCGCCGGCTGCCGATATAATAACCGTGCCTGGAGAAAGAACTTCCGTGCCGTCAGGGTACTTCTGTGACATGGAGAGAGAATCCTTTCCGGTCGGTATGTTGATTCCCAGGGCAATGGCGAAATCGCTGGCGGCCTTAACGGCCGAATACAGCCGGGCATCTTCACCCGGGTTCCGGCAGGGCCACATCCAGTTGGCGCTAAGGGATATTCCCCGCAATCCGTCTTCAATGGGTGACCATATTATGTTGGTAAGCGCTTCCGCAATGGATAACACGGAGCCGCTGGCCGGATCTACGAGACCTGCTGCCGGAGCATGCCCGATGGATGTGGCAACGCCCTTATTGCTCACATAGTCCAGCGCTACCACTGCAAGGTTGTTCAGCGGCAACTGAATGGGACCGCAGGTCTGCTGCCCTGCCACCAGTCCCGTCACTGACCTGTCAACCTTGTTTGTCAGCCAGTCCTTGCAGGCGACACTTTCAAGCTGCAACACCCCCTCAAGGTATTCTTCCAGTTTTTCAGCATGGTAAAGTGGATTTGTGAATGTCACCTGCGTTGTTCTGTCAGTGATGACAGTTTTGGGCGGATTTCCGAACAGATCGTCAAGCTGAAGATCGATGGGCTTTGAGCCATCTTTGTCAACAAAGGTGAACTGTCTGTCACCTGTCACTTCTCCGATTACGTACATGGGGGCTCTTTCGCGGTCCGCAATGTGCCTTAACAATTCGGTGTCTGCTGGTTTTAAAATTAGGCCCATCCTCTCCTGCGATTCGTTTCCGATTATCTCCCTGGCGGAAAGTGTCGGATCACCGACGGGCAGTTGTTTCATATCAATCCGCCCGCCTGTCTTTTCAACAAGTTCGGAAAGGCAGTTCAGATGCCCGCCCGCACCATGGTCATGGATTGAAACGATCGGGTTGGTTGATGACTCGGCCAGTGCCCGGATGGCATTGCAGATCCTTTTCTGCATTTCCGGATTTGACCGCTGAACGGCATTCAGCTCAATGGCATTTCCGTATTTACCTGTGGCAACGGATGATACAGCTCCTCCTCCCATTCCGATGCGGTAGTTGTCTCCGCCAAGCAACACGATGCGGTCTCCGGCCGCAGGGTTTTCCTTGAGGCTGAAGGCTTCATTGCCGTAACCCACGCCTCCCGCCATCATTATCACCTTGTCATATGCCCATGTCCGTTCCCCTGCGGCGTGTTCAAAGGTCAACAGGCTGCCGCAAATGAGCGGCTGGCCGAATTTATTGCCGAAGTCACTGGCCCCATTGGACGCGTTGATCAGAATCTGCTGCGGTGTCTGGTACAGCCATTTTCGGCTACTGATAGCCTTTTCCCATTACCTGCCGCCGTCAAGCCTCGGATATTCGGTCATGTAAACGGCCGTGCCAGCCAGCGGCACAGCTCCCCTTCCCCCG